>JAGHUD010000028.1 GCA_018065005.1 Candidatus Physcousia equi | reverse complement strand
GTATTGTTTATGTATATGTTTGTTATTTACGAAAAAAATATGTACCTTTGCAAAAATAGAGTCAAACGATGAAAAATATAAAGATAAAACAATGAAAATGACAAAAACATTACTTGCTCTCGCTCTTATGGCTACAGCAATGGGCATGTCTTCATGCTGTGACGACAATATGGGTACTACTTCGCAGCCCGAAACAGTGATAGATTTTGAGCAGATGAAGGAATCTGCCGTACAGGAGTTCCTGAACTATGCAAAGGTTCCCCGACCAGGGTATCAACTTGACAAGGCACGCGCATATCTAAAGGCGGTGGCAGATGAAAACGGATGGAAATGGGAGCGTGATGAGTATGGTAGTTGCTGGATTGACGTGCCTGCAACAAAAGGTTATGAACACTTCCCAAATGTGATACTGCAGGGACACATGGACATGGTTTGTGCTTCTGCCGAGGGCGAGACGCATGATTACTACAACGAAGTAGGGATACCGGTAAGGGAAGGCGATCTCCTTCGTGGAGAACACATCAACCTTGGTGTAGATAATGGTATAGGAGTTGGCATGATGATGGCAATCATTAAGTCTGATGCGGGACATGGTCCTATACGTTGTCTCTTCACCGCAGATGAGGATCAAGGTATGGAAGGTGCAGAATCACTGGCTGCTACAACTATAAATGCTAACTATCTCATTTCGTTGGACGGAGAGGGAAAGGCGGAAGTTCTCAAAAGTTCTTCTGGTGGTGGTAATATCCGCATCTCAAACAGTTTTGAACGTGCTTCAACCGTTGAGGGACAAAAGAAAATAACCGTGATCATCAAGGGACTGAGGGGAGGACATAGTGGATTGGATATTGGAGACCATCGCCTGAGTGCCATTGTCATGGGCATCAAAATACTCAGCACTATCAGTACTGCACACGGTCTCGCACTCATTGGCTTCGATTCCGGAATAGCAGATAATGCTATAGCTAATAAAGCAACTCTTGAAATAGCAGTCAACTCTACAGAGGTGGAGACGGTGAAATCAGAGATACAGACCGTTGTTGATGATTTTGCAAAAGAATACCCAGAAGAGAATATTGTCTTTGAAGCAAATATTTCAGAAATAACTGCAGAAGATTATGTATGCGAGAGTTCTGTAACACCAAAATTAGTTGGATTGTTGAATGGACTCAAGTATGGTCCTGTTGAGTTCTCAAAGACTTATCCGAATCATGTTGCCACGTCGTGTAACATTTCACCGTTGTTGCTCAAGGATGGTGAGTTTGCTGTAATTTCCTTGTATCGTTCCGATTTTATGGATTGGTTGGATAGTCAGGAAACTTATTATTCCAATCTGGCTGATGAATGGGGATTCGATTTTAAGTTACTTGCATCTTATCCTGCATGGTTCAGCGAGACAGAATACCCTATGGTGACTATGTTGAAGAAGCATTTCTCTGAAGCATTGGGATTTCCGGTAAAGGACAGTATGACCCATGGCGGACTAGAACCTGGTTATTTCTTGAGGCTCAATCCAAATCTGCAGATTACCTGTTTAGGTCCTCAGATAGATAATGCTCATTCCATAAACGAAACACTGCATATTGAAGACATCAAGCCTCTGCTTGTTGCAGTAGTCAAGACCATTCAGAACCTGGATAAAGTAGAGTAATAAGAATGGAAAACTGACAGGTTTCCGAATTACTCTTACATACACATGTTTTCCCGACTTTCTCAATCAGAAGGTCGGGATTTTTTCGAGCTGTGCAGTTGAAAAGATGTCAGAGGCACCATACTTTATCATCAAAAAACTTACCAATAGATTGACGCAGGCAAACAGGTCCAGATAAGGATGCAATTATGCCCAAATCACGGTGTAAAAGCTACCTGATTACAATGTAAAAGCTGCCAGAATACTATGTAAAAGCTACCTGATTGCAACGTCATCATATAGATATTGTTATGTTTGTACAGAAAAAGTGACGCAGTGACGCGCTAGGGCGTAACCCTACTGGTTATCTAAACATTAAGGCGCGTCACTTAGGTTACGGAAGTGACGCAAAGTGACGCACATGTGAACTAATTGTTTGTATCCGTCTCATTCTTTTTTATCATGTTAAGACACAAATCAAGAAAATCCGATAGCCATAGACAATTTATTTCTCCATGCGCCGATTATGGTGTTGCTTTGAGTCGTATGTTTCATGTAGCACTAACCTTTTTTTACCGGACAGCAGCAAACAGAAAAAAATGATAAAATCCGGCAACGAGCCGTTCCTCCAAAGGAGCGCAGAAACGCATCCGGGCGTAGCCTGAAAGTTTCTGCACGAGAAACTGGGAGTTTCTGCTGCAGAAATCGAAAGTTTCTGCACGAGAAACCAGAAGTTTCTGCACGAGAAACTGGCAGTTTTTGCAGCAGAAAAAAACACGCACCGAGAAAAGGTTCTTACCGACCGAACGAAGCAACTGAAAGACAGGCACTAAGCGCTCCACCCCATATCAATGTCGACACAGCAGCAGACGGATTGCCTCAGCCCACACGCATCCATGCAGCGAAGCTACGCTGCGAAGGAGGAAGAAATGGCACAATTCGGCATAGCAGAAAAATCGACTCTCCCAACACAGGAGCACCTCCTACAGCCCTGCGCAACTGCGGTGGCACAGCCCTCTTTGGGATTAGACGCTCATGCCCGTGGGTTAGCTGCTGCCCACGATACGTTTCATATCAGAACCGCGTCATGCAGGCATTTTCGATTAGATTTTCTGACGATGTGCATGAGCCGAAGGCATGGAGCAGAGGCAGACGAGTGATGCGACTCTGGAGCAGGAAATTGAAAAAACGTTAAAAGATTTGACCGAACGAAAAAGAATGATTAACTTTGCAACGCATAAATTATGCCATTGCAGCACTTTAGGCACACACAAGCCAAGCGAAACTGACAAAACCAAAACTAAAAAAACAACGAATATGAAGAACAGAATCCTTTTCCTGCTGACTGCACTGCTCATGCTCTGCACCAGCGCAAGAGCCGACTGGAACTTCCGCGCACATCGCTACGACTCGTGGAAGGTGCTCCCTGTGACGAGCGAAAGCATCGTCTTCGTGGGCAACAGCATCACCGACATGCAAGGCTGGACCGAAGCCTTCCAGAACGACCCACGCGTCATCAACCGAGGCAACTCGGGCGGTTTGAGCGACGAGGTGCTCAACAACGTCTATGGATGGGTGTGGGGCAAACCCGCTAAGGTGTTCATCAAGATTGGCACCAACGACTTAGGTTCCAACATTCAGGAATCTGCCATCTACGCCAACATCCGCACCACAGTGGAAATCATCCGCACCTTCAGTCCCAACACGGAGATCTACCTGCAGAGCATCATCCCTGCCAAGGACCAGAACTACAAGACACTGACCACCATCCAGGCTGCCAACAAACGCATCAAGAGCATCTGCGACAACACCGACCACTGCACCTATGTCGACCTCTACTCTAAGCTGGGAGGCATACTCAGCGGTGCCCCCTACTCGCTCGACAACCTGCACCTCGAAGCCTACGGCTATCAGATTTGGTGCAATGCCATCAAGGAATATGTGGGCATCGACCCCGTCTTCCCTACCAACACCAACACCATCCAGGCCACAGGAGGCCTGGGCAGTGCCCACGGCATGCGCGCCACCTACTTCAGCGTCTTCCCCACGACGAGCAACGACGTGCTCTTCTTCGGCGACGAGATGGTGAAGAACGGCGAATGGAACGAACTACTCCAGAACCGCAACATCAAAAACCGCGGCACGGGTTGGGGCTACGGCGGCAGCATCGACGTGACGAGCAAGATTGTGGAGGCTTCGTTTGCCAATGCCGGCAAGGTGCAGCGCGACAAGCCCGCACGCATACTCCTCTACACCGGCACGGAGGATGTCAACAAAAACGACCCCAATGCCGAGAGCAACTACAAAGCCCTCATCTCCAAGCTCCACACCAAAGCGCCTGGCGTGCAGATTGGCATCGTCAGCCTCATGCCCACCAGCAACACCAATGCTCAGGTGAAGGACTTCAACACCAAGCTGAAAGCCATCGCACAGAGCGACGCCCTCGTGGACTACATCGACATCTATTCAGTGCTCGTCAACGCGAGCGGAGCGCTGAACACCGCCTACCTCACCAACGACTATCTCTATGGCGACGGCTACATCAAGGTGGCTGGCATCCTGGCTGACTACCTCGGCGAGGGCTTCACCGCCATCACCACTGCCCAGGCCAATGCCAACAAAGCCAAGTTCACCTCCACACAGAACGAAGTGGCAGACCTGCTGGCTGCGAAATATGCCAACCCTTCTGAAGAAGCCGTCTACACCCTGCAGTGCAATCGCGGCGGACGCTTCGTCACCTCGCAAGGGGCTGGCAACAACCTGTTGGGCACCACCAACGAGTCGGGTACTGGCTACTGGCGCTTTAAGAAGCGCAGTGACGGCAAATACGACATAGTCAACTATGAGGACAACACCTTCATCTCTGCCGTTGGCATCACCACCGGCAAGGAGATGAAAAGCGTCAGCAGCAGTCCATCGGCAGGATGGGAAATCAAGAAGAGTGCCGACGCTGGATGGTTCATCCTCGTGGGCGGCACCAACCAGTTCAACCAATCCACCAACGCGCCCTACCCCGTGCTCAACTGGGGTGGTGGCAACAACACCACCGACCAAGGTTGCAAGTATCAGATCTGTGAGGTGCCCAACACACCATGCGAGATCAGTGTCACCAATGTTCAGCAGGGCAAGGTGACCACCGGCATTGGCAACCGCAACGAGGGCATCGTGCGCAGCACCATCATCGTGAGCGGACTGACGGGCGACCTCACCCTGACGGGCGTCAAGGGTAAGGTCGTTGCCTCTCAACTAAGCGACGTAAAAGCCATCCGTGCCTACTTCGCCACCAACGAGCGCGAGCTCTTCATCGACGCCGACAAGAAGATGACATGGCGCGAAGAGAACGGCACACTCTATGGCGAAGGAACCATCGACGCCAACGGCAACTACGTCATCACGGGCAACAAGCGACTCACCACCGGCACCTACTACCTCTGGATTGCCTTCGACATCAGCGAGAGCGCCAAGGAGGGCAACACAGTCGATGCCACCATCACCGAATATCAGTGCGGCGAGAACACCATAGCCGAGCCCAACGGCAACCCCAACCACGCTGCCACCATATTCCTCACCGAGAGCAGCGTGCTCATGCCACAAGACAAGGGCAGCCTCTACTATCGTATCCCCTCCATCTGCACAAGCGCCGACGGCAAACGACTCGTCACCCTCACCGACGACCGCAAAAACCACAATGGCGACCTCCCCTCACACTGCTACATCGTGGCTCAGTATTCCGAAGATAACGGTCGCACCTGGAGCAACCCCAAAACTGTGGCTGGCACAGCAAGCACCGGAGGCGACTACGGACACGGCGACGCATCGCTCGTCACCAACCGCATCACGGGTCGCATCACGGGCATCATGACCTCTTCTGCCTACGGCACCGGTTTCTTCCAGAGCACCGTCGACAAGCCGCAGACCTGGAAGACCATCTACAGCGACGATGGCGGTATCACCTGGAGCACCCCCAAAGACTTCACCAAGAGCCTCTATGCTGCCGGTTCGCCCAACCCCAACTGGAAAGCAGGTTTCTCGGGTTCGGGTGCTGCCCTGCAGAAGCGCGACGGCACATTGGTGAGCTCTTTTGTCAATAAAGAGACCGACAACAGTCAGAACTTCTACTTCTTCATGTCGAAGGACGACGGCGCCACCTGGAAGACGGTAGGCACCAGCGGCACGAAGGGAGCCGACGAGCCCAAAACTCTGGAGCGCAACAACGGCGACCTCGCCATCAGCGTTCGCTCTGGAGGTTTCAACATCCACAATGTGACCAGCGATGATGGTGCCACCTGGAAGAATGCCTCCGGAACCAAATTTACCTCGGGCATCTCGGGCAACGCTTGCGATGGCGAGTATATGGTGTGGTGCTCCACACTCGACGGCAACGCACAGGACATCGCCTTTCAGACTGCGCCCAACAGCGGCAGCCGCGAGAAGGTGAGCATCGCACTCTCAACCGACGAAGGAGAGACCTTCCTCACCCCTAAGGTCATCTGCCCACGCGGCTCTGCCTACAGCGCGGCAACGGTGCTCCCCGACGGCACCTTAGGTGTCTACTACGAGGAGAACGGACTCTATGGCGGCTACACCATGCGCTTCGTGCGCTTCTCGCTCGATTGGGCAAGCAATGGCAAGTATAAGTTCACCGAGGAGAAACCCTTCTATCCCGTACAGACCAAGGTTGACTTCACCGTGCCCTCATGGGGCGCACAGAGCATCGTGCTCCCCTGGAAAGCCAGCATCCCCGATGCCTTCACCGTCTATGAATGTACCAGCGACACCTTGCGCTTCAACGAAAACGGACAGACCTACACGGGCATCATGCTGAAGAAGTTTGAAGGCACCGAATTTGAAGCTTTCCACCCCTATGTGGTGATGGCAGAACCTGCCACCTACACCTTCGAGCGCCCCTTAGCAGACTGGCAAGCACAGCCCATGCCCAAGGATTGCAAGGCTGACGTAGCGCCCCTCGTCGGTTGCCTCACCAAGAAGGTGGTTGTGGGCAACGGCACCACAGCCTACAGTTCACCGCGCAACGCCACCGACAAGTCGGGTCTTGCCTTCAATCGCATCACCAAAAACAGCCGCATGACCATCGCTGCCAACACAGCCCATCTGAGCATGGACAACGATGCCAATGGCCCCGCCTTCATGCGCATCCTTACGGATAACCCCACCGCCATTCATGACGTCAATGCCCTCCGCACCCAAGAGGGCGACTTGATGTTCGACCTCAACGGACGCCGCATCATGAGCGTTCCCTCTGGCATCGTCATCAAGTCTGGCAAGAAAGTGATCAAGTAGAAACCAACACACGCCAAAAAGCTCAGGGTCCTCCCCCACACGGCCCTGCGCTTTTTCTTTTAGAACCATCTCCAACCACAATGAAAAGATTCACACATCTCCTCATCGCTCTCTTGAGCACCCTCTGCTGTGCCACCGCACAGACACCCCACAACTACGACCTGCACCCGCAGACGCGCATGGGCAACCACTTCCCCGTCAAGGGAGGGGTGGGCGTCGAGTCCTTCTACTTGGCGCTTGCCCAAGGACTCAGCGAGTACTATGCCATCAACAACTTCAACTCTGTGGACGAAGACCCAGAGGGCAGCTACACCGTCGACAAGAAGAATGGCTATCTGCGCCATGTCGTCGAAGGAGCGGGCAAACTCGAGACACAGTGCTGCTACTGGAAGCGCAACAATGGTCGCTGCCTCGTTGGCTTCTACTACGACAACCACGACATGGACGCCAATGGTGGCATCAGCTGCACCTCCTTCCTTCAGTTCTACACCTACAACGAGACACTACGCACTCTCGAACCCATCCGCAACCCTTGGGATGAGGAAATCGAAGGCGTGGGCCACCTCATCGCCGAACTGCCTTGCAAGGGCAAGGACTTGCGCTATCGTTGGGGCAACGAAGAGGACGACACGCCTTGGAGCACCCTTTCCTGGAACGGCTATGACTTCCGCAAGAAGCCTGCGCCTGCCACCACCATCCGCGAGGGCAAGCACCTCCTCTCCTTGCAGTGGATTGAGGGGGTCAAATATGGTTCGTGTCAAATCAAGGCAACTGGTAAGCCTGGCGAATACCTCATCACGGGCACGCACTACAACAAGACGAAGACCGACTGGCTGAAGATTGAAGGCAAGCTCAACGTGGTCAATGCCAAGCGTCTCTGCTTCAACGGCACCATCAAGTCGCGCGTCAACTACATTGCTGGGGGCAAGGAGCAGATTCGCTGCGGCACCTACGACTTCGTTGCCACTGGCAACCGCAAATACTGGCGTCTGGAGCAGATGCACAACCCCGGCGAAATCTGTGTGGACTACGTCGACATCTATTTCAACTAATCCCCCCATGCTGACACATCACACATAGCTGCACCACCGAGAATGGGAGCACTATGTGTGTCACATGGAAGCACCATGTGCGTGGTTTTAGATTTAACGTTTACGAATACACGCTTTTTTTATATAAGCAAACCATCCTTTCTCTATTTTATGCATTTTTTCGGACACACAAAAAATCTACGCATTCGTAGGATGAGTAAAAAAAAAAAGGCTGCAACTCCGGTTGCAGCCTTTTTTGTATCATCTATCGTGCAGTTTATTCTGCTGATTCGGGACGGAGACGACCCCAGCACATCACTTTGAACTTATCCTTGGGCAACTCTCTACGAAGTTTCTCCACGCTACTGCTCAAGTGCGAACCACCATACCCATAGACATAAAGTATATTTTTCCTGCGCTCTTTATGCGAAAGGAGCCATGGACGCAGGTAATAATCAGCCACCGATGAACCCATCTTCTCTGCCAGTTCCTCAATCAACTTTGTTATAGTAGCCCTCTGTTCTTCGAGTGGCAGCGTTCCTTTGTATTCGTATGTCATATCCTTCGTGATTGGTTATGTATAGAATATGGTTAGATGCGAGTGAAAATTCAATTTTTTGAGAGATATGTTGGAATAGTCATTCTTTTCGAGTACCTAATACAGTAGTTTTCGAGTCATAGGTAATTACTTTTGTCAAATAACAAACAAATCGTCAGCGGTGATTACCGAATGGAACACTTCGCGTGCATTGTCATAGGGGCAGGTGCTGACTAGTGTCATGTGTGCGGATTTATTCGAAATTTGGCACAAAATTACTGTTTATTTCGCTACGAATGCCATAATTCGATATTTCATAGCGGAATAAGTGCGATTTTTTGCATAAGGCATGCTTTGTCAGATAGCAGCAAGGATAAAACGACATGAAAGGGAACCACGCCCGATGTGTGTTGCGTGATTCCCTCTCAAGGGTTATGTGTTGTGTCGTGAACATCCATACAACTAATACAAAGCGACCTTACCCATACTACCGAGATCAAGCATTGCTTTGATGTTCATTGCTTTAAAAAGTCGGGCTATGGTAGCAAAAGTAACATTACTGCCGTTTTAATATTGCATTTATTCTGCTAAAAAGGCAGTAAATCACCACGTTTTAGCAAAACAAAGCATAGTTTTATTTTGCTAAACACCCATACTTATGTGCCAATTTAGCAAAATATAATGGATTATGAGCAAGAAAACTCCGCAGTTCTCCCGTTGTATGCAATGAGTGGTATTGTTCGCGCTCATAAGTGTGACACCTTACTATCCCAAGTAACCATGACCGTTTTATAATAGTATAACCATCCGCGATAGCAGGTACATCCCTAAAACAATAGCCGCCCAGAACCTGGACGGCTATTGCTTTTTCATAGGGGCTGCTAACGCGGACGGTTATACAGTTTTGATACACCCTCTCATTTTATATCATATCTTTAGTTTATATCGTCTGCTATAAGTGAAATATGATTTTTTGCTTAGTTTACTACATCTTAACCACACATAGTATTGGTCTTCATCCAATAGCTTGCGTCGTGTCCATCCTTATAGATGTTGTTGATCTTCCACTCATCGCCAACCAGTATGAGTTCAACGTCTTCATCGCCCGAAACATTGTTGTTTTTATTCGTCTCGTAGTCATGCCATGTGCTAACCTTTTTTATGGTGACGGTACATTTGTCTTCGCCCATCTCTTTGATGCTCACACTCTGTACCTCGTATTTTTTGATTCCGCAGGTGCCACTAAACATATCACAGAATGATGCATAGTATTTGTAGCGCTTTCCTTTATTAATAAACTCTTCCGATCCGTAGGTCAACGCTGCCTGCTTTTCGTTCTTGCTAGAAGCCAATGCGTAGGCATCGGTCACCAGTTTAGCGATAAGCTCCTCACTATGCAGACGTTGGTACTGCTCCATAGCCTCCTGCTCTGCAGCCAGCCTTTCGGCTTCGGCTTGCGCCTGTGCTAAACTGTCGGCTATACGGATACTGTCCTGACGAGCCTGCTCTGCCAACTCAGACTTACTGGGTCCGCATGCAGAAAAGATGGCTGCCACCCCAAGAGTGATAGCAAAAATGGTTGTTTTCTTTTTCATTTCTGGATAAACGTATTAAATTAACATCAACTCGTTTTATTCTACTTCAACACATTTGGAGTTCCATCAAAAATTGGAATCATAGTGTTTAAATTATCTTCATTGAACTTTTGCATTAGCATTTTTCGGTCAAAAGCCGCTTCTTCGCTTGTACGGAAGAAGTTCTTTTGCAGATAGTTATTCATGCTCTTTATTCCCTTACTGTTTTCTGTTGAGGTCGTCTTATAAATAATCTTATATAATTTCTCATAACTATTCATGCATTCAAGTGCTAGTGAGTAGTTGTTGTAGAACTTTGCAAGTTCAAAAGTGTCCCATTCCTTATACGTTCTTTCGTTCAACGGTTTTTTTCCCAGGGACTTCTGCATATCACCAATAAGTTCGTAGAAATATAGTTCGCATGCGTACATGGATGAAACGTAGTTGTTAGTCTCAATAACTGGGCTTTGGCAAAATTCACGATACGCCATCAATGCTAAGTCCTGTGGGGCTTTTTTTCCTTCTCGTGCAGCCATCAAACCGCCAAATATGACGTTCCGAAAAGTATTCATCAGTTCTTGTCTTTTATCTGCCGCATCGACACGAGTAAATGCTCTTTGGATGTTGGGATTTTCGCTGAGAACGTAAAAAACGTGAGCCCCGTATATGACAGATTTCTCATACTCTTCAATCGAACTTAGATAAAAGCAGGTTGCCATCTGAAACTTCATGTATGGATACATTTTTTCGCCAAACAATTCTAGCCCTTCTTTCCATAGACGTTCCACTTCTTTATATTGTTTCTTCAATGCATAAGCAGTAATCAAAAAGGATTGTGCCAAAGCACAACCTACACCGGCATCGATACTTTGAGCCTCGTCAATCGCAGCAGCCATGTGCTTACGAAATTGATCAACTGTCTTTTGGGCCAAGCCCCGAAGTTCTTCGGCATTAGTCTCTGGAGATAGTTTTATAGCAAGTAGCTTCTCAAGATCGCCTTTTGAACTTGCCATACCACTTGCTGCGTTGTTTTTAATCTTTGCTTCTACGGACATCATAAATTCATCATCAAGGCTATAAAGAGTGTGAAGGCAATATCTGATGATGTCTTCTTCAACGTTAGTGAGTTCCCAAACAGAGTTTTGATTGTTTAGTGGTATGCTCTGAATTCCCTCGTACACAATCAAGGCTGCAATTTCTTTTGGTGTTACACCTAACGTTTGTGCCATTTGTGTAATCGAATATGTGATTGTTTGGGTGTGATTGAAGTTAACAGGAGGGTAGTAATCAATTCTACCACCCCACGTTTTTTTTCCTGTTATGGCATTTGTTCTGCTTGATGCACCATTGCGCGACATTACAGTAGAAGAGTGTGAACAAGTGTATGACACCTTGCTCATAAGATTGAAGTTATTTTTAAGTCTTATTCCCAAGTCATACGTTCTTTTACCTGAGTTACATCCCCAAGATCTGGTGAACGGATCTTTAGGTCTAACAGCATTTCCTGTCTTTTGGTCAAAGTCACTATCCAACAAAATATTTTTGTCGGTGAGTTTTATTGTGATAGCATTCTTGGAGATGGATATGTCAGTCATAAAGGTTGGTGTTGCTGGCATTCCAGCAACAGAAGCTGACGCATAGCCTAATTCAAGTGCAAATGCATTTAAATCAAAGTGAGAAATGAGTAAACCATGATACGAATCAGGATCATTGATATTCCCTTTTGTGTAACCATTAATTGTATACACCCCATTGACTGGAGCTGAGATAAACTTTCTAAAGCGAGCATCACTACCATCAATACGATTGTGCAGCCTTGCAATCTTCTCGTCTTTCACAACGTTGGATGACAAAGAAGTAATCTGACAAAGGACATTCTGCGAGAATATAAACAAGAATGCTCCAAACAACAACTTCAGCTTTTTCATATCAATACTATGTTTAACATTTTAACTAATAAATATAAATAAGTTTTATTAGTACTTAAAGTTAAAACCTTCAAGAAACCCTTGTTTTTGAATGGATTGGCGCAAACAATCCCAAATCATTTTTGCTTCATTTGGTTTTACCGTAGTGCATTTTCGTCCTTGATTTTGGTTTCCGCTTGACATGATGTGCGCCATATTACAACTAGCAAAATCCGAAATTGACAAAATTGGACGTTCAAAACATCCTTTGTCGTAAGTTTTACATGGAACAAAACTATACATTCCATCACATGGATTTGAATACGATGCTCCTTTGTAACAAACCAAATTTTGACTACCAGACAACTGCATAATAAGAGGATAGTCATTTGGTGCGAACCCAGATAAGTCTTTGAAAATATTATTAGGAGTAAATGGTTTACTGTCACCAACAACAAAGACTGTATCTAATGCAAATTGATCATTTACTCTAGAGCCAAACAATATGATTCTTCCTTTACAAAGTTTTGTCATATTACTTGGATTGTTGTTATGGGTAATTTGCTGACATACACTATAAAAGAAATTTTCAGCAAACACAAACGGGTCAGTATTCTGATAACTATTTGTGGTTTTTGGAATAACATTTCCACCACATGAAATACTATTATTGCACGTCGCACCAGGAGATGGCACTATTGTGGGTGACGGATTCTTTAGAAAAGGTATGTGAAGGAATCTTGGTGTAACATTCGATAGTTTACTGACATAAGAATCAGGTTCCCATTCTCCCCAAAAATGAAGTTTACCTCCGGCAGGCGACTTCTGTCCAATCGTAACATACTCACCATACGCTTCAAGGAATTTCCTGCGATGGTAATTCAAGGTACTCCATGGCATTACTCCAATAGACAGCATCTTGCGTGTCACTGAATGTTCTGCGCCCGGATGATAAAACACAACTACTGATGGCATAATGTGATTAATTTTATCTCGTTGTACATTTAGTTTCCAAAATGGTGTCATACCACTGGCATGACACCATTTTTATTCAGGGATGTAAAGTTACTTCCGTGATGATTTATTCGTTTGCACCAATAAGTGGACAATAACACCTGCAAGAATGTTAGAAACTATATTTACATTTTTTTATTCATTGTTGTACTTGTTTGGAAACTGGACACAAAGGAAAACACAAAGTGACATCCTCTCCTGCAGAAGTTTATTTCAGATTCAGTTTATCTAATTGAGCTTGCTTGACAAGCTTGTAGTCCTCGCCAGAGTAAAAGCTGTCCACATGAGTTACGGTGAAGAGCATATAGTCCTTTTCCAGAATTTTCAGCTTACATTTCCAAACCTGGCTACTCTGTTCCTTCTTATGTTCCTGCAGGGTCTGGTTGTAGATATATTTTCCCCTCTCGGACATACCTGCGGTGGACTTACCCTTGACAAGGCATTTGACGCCAGACTTGAAGGTGATGGTGAAATCTTGATGAGTACGGGTCATCGTGCCTACTTTGCCTACCCATATGGAAGGGTCGAAAACCGACTGTTTCCACGCAACCACCTGATTTCCGGGCTTAAACTCAAAGTATTCATCCCTACATCCCCAACCATTCTTTTCAAAGAGGTTGTCTACCATGTACCATGTGCCCTGCATGCTAGAAGTAGGGGCAGAAAATGCGGCATCCTCTTTCGCAGAGGTCACCTTGAAGATGTTGTTGAGGTTCACTGCCGTGCTGGTGGTGGCTGGAGTGGCTGTTCCCGAGAATGCCCGTCTCTTTTTTGGTTCATCCGACAAATGCGTAGTTTTTGTCATGCAGTGATAGGATCTTGAGTTCGAAGAATTTCTCATCTCGGTACCCATACGCTTGCCGTTTCATTGT
>JAGHUD010000022.1 GCA_018065005.1 Candidatus Physcousia equi | reverse complement strand
CTTTTGCCTTTTCAAGGCGTCTTCATCCACCGACATTTAACCCAAGGCGTCGCTAACGCTTTGCCATTGGGCTGAAAGCTATAAGCCTTTCAGGCTATTTTCCCGGACACTAATAGTTAAAAATGATTCATAAGAAATTCAGCCTGAGGGGAGGTCGTAAAAACTGCTCTTTGCCTGCGGCGCACGCGCACGCCCGATATTTTTCTTCAAATATTTGCGTGTGTCGATCGAATTGATTATCTTTGTCAACAGGTTTCGGCGAACTTGCCTCAATAAGTCTATACGCCCCACCTGCCGCCATCCATCTTAGGCGCTGTGCAGCTGACCGACGTGGACCGACAGAAATCATACGCGCCCCCACCACCAGAGCATCGGGTTGGGGCAGGCACGATCGCCTTAAAGAGAAACAGAAAAACAACAGTTCACCCCCCATGAGAAAAGCATGGGTGAAGCCTCCAACACAAAAAAGAAAAGAATAATGGAAGAGAACCTGATGACCCTGACTGCCCTTGCCGAAGCCTGCGAGGGATGTCTCGAACTACATAATAATGGTATCGCGCGCGTAACGACAGACGACGACCTCAACGTGACGGTGGAGATGGAGGACGGCAGGCGTTTGCGTGTGGACGAATGCGACCAGCGAACCATCGAGAACGCCATCTTCGAGTGGAAGAAGCAGCACCCCGTCTTCTTTCAGCGCATCATCGGTGCGATGATGTAGGAGGGGTGAGCACCACACAGGGGGCGGTGCACTCGACAAGCGCGCCTCTCTCGTTCACGACTTTTCGCTTTCGAGCAGCGCCCGTTTCCTATCTATCATCTCCCCCTCACGCTCGCCGTGGAACCCACCGATGGACCCATCCGCAGCCACCACGCGGTGGCAGGGCACGTCGGGCGCAAACGGGTTGCGCTTGAGCGCTTGCCCCACAGCTTGCGCACTTCGGCATCCAATGCGGGCGGCGAGTTGTTTGTAGCTGATCGTCTCGCCCCTCTTCACTTGCAAGAGGGCAAGATAGACGCGACGTTGAAAATCTGTGATCGTTGTAGACGTGCGTACACGTTGTTCGATGTCCGTTTGTTCCATTTGGGGGTAGGGTAGGGCGCAGAAAATACTGGCAAGCAAAGATAGCCCTTTTTTTGTTTTAGCAGACACGCATCGCGCAGTGTTTCTTGCACAAGGCGAAAAAAAATGTGCCATAATGTTTGGCGGTATGGATGGTTTTGTCTAACTTTGTGGCGTGGTAATCCCCCCACTTCCTCCCTGTGGCAGGCACGGACGCCGTCGTGCGGGGGGAGATGGAGCGCCCAACATTTACTATATACATCATAAAAACTTAAGACGCACCATTGTTATGAAAAAAATCATGTTTCTCCTCGTCTGCCTCATGATGGCAGCGATGAGCGCCATGGCGCAAAAGGCAGACCGCATCGTTGGCACCTACAAGGTGGAGCGCAACGGAGTGAACAGCAAGGTCAAGATTTTCAAGCATGTCGACGGCTATCGTGCCCAGGTCGTGTGGGTGGACAACCTCGACCTCCCAGGTGGTCTCAAGCGCACCGACTTCCGCAACCCCGACCCCTCGAAGCGCGAGGTGAGAGCCGACCAGATCGTGCTCATCGACAAGGTGACCTACGATGCCAAGGAAGACGTCTGGACGAACGGCAAGATCTACGACCCCACCAACGGCAAGACCTATCGCGTCAAACTTTGGTTTGAGAGCGACAAGGTGCTCAAGATGCGTGGCTACTTAGGCATCTTCCACGACACCAGCGAATGGTACAAACAATAACAGATGAACGACCACACCAAATGGGTGGCTTGCTGGGGCAATGCCACCTCCATCACCGACCGCAAGGAAGCGGTCTATGCCAAAGACATCACGTTGCGCTATCCCCTGACCCTGTGTTTCGGAGGTAGCGCATTGCGTATGCGTTTCTCCAACCTCACCGGCACCGAGCCCGTCACGCTCAGCAAGGTCTCCGTCATGCTGCATGCTCAACACCTGCCCCTCACCTTCGGCAGTCAGCGCAGCCTCACCCTCCAGCCTGGGCAGGAGGCAGAGAGCGACGTGCTGCCGTGCAGCGTGGAGCTCGGCGACGTGCTGGAGCTGAGCATCTATCTTGCCGACTACACGCAGATGAATG
Organism: Candidatus Physcousia equi; assembly: GCA_018065005.1. GTDB lineage: Bacteria > Bacteroidota > Bacteroidia > Bacteroidales > Bacteroidaceae > Physcousia > Physcousia equi. Next base: position 29,951 of record JAGHUD010000022.1, on the reverse strand, counting down.
CCGGCACGCTCATCACCGGTCCGCTCTCGCGTGGCAGCTACAGCTATGGCGACTTCTGCGAGGCAGACTGCTTGCCGCTGGAGCGCACGCGCCACACCAACTGGTTCTACTTCCTCAACACCGTCGACATCCTCACCCGTCCCGACCATCATGCCCTCGTCTGCTATGGCGACAGCATCACGGCGCAGAGCTGGCCCGACTGTCTGAGCAGGCAGGTGGCGCAAGCTGGCATCAACAGCGTGTCCATCATACGGCGTGCCGTGAGCGGAACGCGCATCCTGCGCCAATACGACTGCATCACCTATCAGGCTTACGGACTGAAGGGCGCTACGCGCTTTCCCATCGAGATGAATGTGGCGGGAGCCAGCACCGTGCTCATCCAGCATGGCATCAACGACATCATCCACCCCGTGGGCGTCGACGTCAACCCCTTCCGCCCATGGAGCGACATGCCCTCGCTCGACGCACTCCAGCAGGGTGTGGAGCAGCTCTATGTGGCACATGCCCGCAAACTCGGACTGCAGGTGTGGAGCGGAACACTCTTGCCCATAGAGGGCTGGCGCACCTACAGCGAGGAGCGCGACCAGCTGCGCTGTGCCTTCAACGAATGGTTGCGCCAGTCGCCCCTCTTCGACCGTTGTGTCGACTTCGACCTCGCTGTGCGCAACCCGCATCGCCCCACTGCCTTCGCCCCAGGCTTTGATTCCGGCGACCACCTCCATCCCAGCGAAGCCGCCTATGAGGCGATGGCTGCGGCTGTGCTGCGCCACCTCATCGACGCCTCGCGCTGAGCCTCGGTGGCGCCCTTATGCTCCTTCGGTGGGCATGGCTGTCAGCCGCCCCCCTCTCTCGCCCTCTGGAGTGGTGAGCCCAAAAGAAAGAGAGCCCCACTGCAAAAGTCGCTTTCCGACTTTCGCAGAGGGGCTCTCCTCTGTTGATTATCCCGTGTGTGGGGTGGAGGTGTCAGATTAGTAGACCACCTTCTTGCCACCAATCACATAGATGCGACCACGGATGGGCGATGCCACACGGCGACCCTGGAGGTCGAAAATCTGCTTTGCGGCAGGAGTCTGCTCAACCACCTCTTCGATAGCGGTTGTCTCGTCAGCCATCTCCTCCACAACGATGCGCTTGGCGTTGCGCTTGGCTTCACCAGCCTTGACAAGCGTCCACGTGCAGTTCTGCTGGTTGGTGTAGATGGGTGAACCATATTCTCTTTCTGCCACACCGATGCCCAATTTAGATGACTTGCGGAGGATGGTGGTGTTCGTTGCTGTAAGATTCAAGTACCAAACAAGACTCTCTTCGCAGATATCAGAAGGAGAGTAGCTGCCATAGAGCTTACTGCTGTAGCCAATCTTCTTGTTGTTGCGTGAGCTGGTAATGGTATAGCCACCGCCGTTTGCGGGTTGAATGTGGAAGTACTCAGCTTTGTCGGAAAGTGAGCATGTGCCCAGGTAATTACCCTGTGTCATGTCGGTGCTCAAATAGTAATTCGTACCCGTGAGTTTTATCGCGTAGGTGCCGGGGATAACCTCAGTCTCGGTGGTCGTGGTATTCTCGGTTGTCTCTGTGGTGGTGCCAGGAGCGGGCGCGTTGCCTTCACGGATGTTGGTGAAGCGGCGGAACACTTCGCTACCCACGATGTAAACATTGCGGCTGCCAGCGGGGACATAGAGGTTGATGTTGCTGAGGTTGGTGATGTAGAGGAAGGGATCGTTCTTCACGCTGCATACGGGTGGCACGCGTCGGTTCACGGTGAAGTTCTTGATGGAGTTGCATGCCTTGAAGATGCCTTCGCCGATCGAAGAGAGGGTGCTGGGCAGCACGAAGTCAGTGGTGGAGCAGTTCACGAAAGCTTCGCTGCCAATGTTGGTGAGACCCTCGGGCAGCGCGATGTAGGGGAAGCCGCTGTTTTGGAACGCATAGGGCTCGATGGTGGTGAGCTGGCTGCCTGCTGCGAAGGTGATGCTCTTGCCATGGCAAGCATAGAACGCACCATAGCCGATGCTGCGCACGGTGGCAGGAATGGTCACGTTGCCCAGGTTGGTGCACTTGGAGAATGCCTCCTGGCCGATGCTCGTCACGGTGTATGTCTTGTTGTCGATGGTCACCTTCTCAGGGATTTTCACGTCGCCGCTATAGCTGTTGAAGGCGCTGTTCTGGAAACTTACGGAGGCAGTGTTGTTCGAGTTGTCGAGGATGTAGACAATCTTGTCCTTCTTCACCTTGCCCTCGTCGATGTCCTCCTTGAGGTCGTTGTTCTGGAAGGTCTTGATAGTGCCGTTCACAACGAGTGTGACACGCTCCTGGTAGAACTGTCCGAAGAGTACCTCTTTCCATTCGCCCGTGTTCTTCTTGCGATAAACGGGATAGAGGTAGTAGGTGCCGTTGCCGAGGCTGTTGTCGGTGAATTGGAAGTTATACTCCGTGGTGCTTTGGTTGACCTCGGTAGAGGTCGTCACGTCACGCTGACAGAGATACTTCACTACGTTTCCGTTCGCTTTATTCTTCACGGCAATGGCAATCTCTGCGTTGAAGGCTTCGATGGGTGTGAAGAAGCGGATGTGTGCCGTCAGCTTGTTGCCATCAGCCAGGAAATCGCGGTTGCTGCCTGCCACCATGGTTGCCTCGCCGGTAGCACCGCGTTGGGTGTTGCCCTTGGGCACGATGTGGTAGACGATGGTCTGTGAGGTGGTGTATCCGCCAGGAATGTCTTTGAGTGCATAATAGCCGTCCAACTCCATGCCACCCATGTGGAAGAAGAAGCGACCCTGTGCGTCGTATCCGTCGCAGGTGAATTCATGAGCACCGTTGCGGCTGCCTGCGCCATACATCACGGGACGTCCCTCGCTGATCTCCTTGCGCAGCAGCTCCTCCCAATACTTGGTGGTGCAATAGTCGCGGCAGAGGTAGCTTACGCTCTTGTCGTAGCTGAAGTTCTTATAGAGAGCCTGGGCAGCACGCTCTTCGGGCGCACCGCTGCCGGTGTAGAGCGAACCATAGTTCATGTGGATGGACAGACCGCAGTCGCTCAGCAGTGTAGCAATGAAGTAGCGCTGCGCATCGGTGAGGTCGGCATACTGATAGCGCACCATATACTGTGTCCAATCATAGCGGTGATCGGAGAAATTGGCGCGCAGGGGCATGCCGTTCGACTGATAGCTCACCTCGCCCATGCCGTGAGAGGGCCATTGATGTGCACTCATGATCATAGCCATCGAAAGCGCCACACAACCCACGGGGCTGTTCTTTCCGTCCACCTTTGGGGTGAGGTCGTTGTAGGGCGACATGTACTGATTCCAGGGCAGATAGCCCTCACGGTCGCTCAGTTCGTTGGTGCCTATCAAAGGCTTGACGGGGGTGAGCGCGTTTTGAGCCACGCTGGTACTAAACCCTCCGGCTGTTGCGAGCAGAAGGGCTGCGAGACGGTTCATTTGTCTCTTCATAGTTAAATGTTTGGTTTAGTTAATAAATAAATAATGTATAGAAAAAAAATGATGTGCCGAGACTGTTGCAGTCTGGCTTTTCTTCTTCGAGAGAAGGGGGGCAAGGTGTATCCTGTGGGTGTGTCTGTTCTTGCCCCCTAGAGGCGATTTGCATCGCTTGGTTATCCGAAACAGGTGCAAAATTAAGGCTTTTTGAGCAGCTAACCGAATGGGGAGGAAGAAATACACAAAAATTAATGAAATGTGCAACTTTTTTAAGAAAATGTTTGCATTTCTCGCAAAATATGCTATGAAACATAAAAACCAACAAGTAACGGACGTTTTTATCGGAATTCTCCGCCAACTCCAGCGAGTTCTCCTCGTGTGAGATGGTGTAGCGTCCCTGCTCCTTCTGGCAAGTGCGTATTGTGTCACCACCCTCGTCGGCTGAGTAGGAATTGCATCGGTACGAGTATGCAACAAATTCATCCACTCCCCCGCCTTGAGGTGTTGAGTGATGATTAAGAAAAAACAGCTTGGTATCAAACGATTTATATAAACTTTATTTAACGAACCCTGGCCGCAATAGTCTTAAAATTTATTAAAAAGCGGTGAATATTATGCTCGTTAATATATTTTTGTTTAACTTTGCATTTGAAAAAATCTAATTAGAGGACTCAGATCTGGGAGCCGTGACGGTTGTTTTAGGTCATAAAGCAAAGCTTTGTTTTCGCTGATTCAGGCCATCAGACGCACAGTTACGCCCCACTATACGCTGTTTCAGGATAAGGCTATTTGATAGCCAAACAAATCTTTTCATAACTAAACCAAACTATGAACAAAAAAAGTATGTTTACGCTGCTCATGGCGGCGGCGTTGGGCATGGGCTCTTGCAACGAGATTCAGGAGTTCAACGTGAATTTCGGTGATCGAACGTATGTGAACGATTACGAAGACCTCATTGAGGCAGTCAACAACAACAGCCTCTCGCTCAAGGAGCGCTTTGAGGCACTCTCGCAAATTCTCAAGGAAGGATTTGCCGACATCCGCGTCGATGCAGATGCCAACAATAGTTCCCTCGGCATCCTCACGCAGGCCATCATCAACATGGACGGCCATCTGACGGAGCAGCTTGGCAACCTCAACTCCACACTGTTCGACGGCTTCAAGTCCGTATGCACCCAAGTGGGCGCCATGGGCGATAAGGTTGTGACGGCGATGGACGAAAACGGCAACCTGCTCCGCCTGCAGATTGACGCCACGGGCCGACTCATCAACAGTCAGTTCGTCACTTCGACCAGCGACCTCATCAAGGCGATGCAGAACAACAACGATCACCTTGCCAACAATGTCGGGGTGATTGATTGCTTCTTGGAGGCAGGCTTTGCCCAGGAGGCAACCGCTTTGGCGGCCATTAAGCAAGCCATCGCCTCGCTGCACTCAGAGGTGGCCACCGGACAAATCAGCAACCAGCAGGCGCAGACGGCACTTCGCGAGGCCATTGAGACCCAGACCACGTCGCTCGGCACCAAGCTGGGCGCCATCGATGCTGCCAACAAGGAGGGACTTGCCACGCTCTCGCAGAAGAACGAACTCGTCCACACTGCCATTTCTTCGCTTGAAGAAGAGATGAAGGCCGGCAAGAAGTCGAACGAAGACGTCATCAAGGAACTCAAGGCCGCCATTGCCGACCAGACAGCCTCGATGGGCACCAAGCTCGATGCCATCGAGACAGCCAGCAAGGAAGGACTGGCCAACATATCACAGAAGAACGAACTCATCCACCTGGCACTTGCCTCGCTCGAACGAGAGATGAAGTCGGGCAACACCACCCTGGCCCAGAAGCTCGAAGACATCGAGACGGCCAGCAAGGAGGGACTCACCACCGTGGCTCAGAAGAACGACCTCATCAACCAGGCCATTGCATCGCTCGAAAGCGAAGTGAAGGCGGGCAACAAGTCAAACGAGGAGGCCTTCAAGGAGTTCAAGCAAGCCATTGCCGACCAGACCACCTCGCTCGAGACAAAGCTCGGCGCCATCGAGACAGCCAGCAAGGAGGGACTTGCCACGCTCTCGCAAAAGAGCGAACTCATCGGCCAGGCCGTGACGCTACTCTCTGAAGAGGTGAAGGCAGGCAACAAGTCGACGGAGGAGGCCATGAAGGAACTTCGCTCGGCCATCACCGCACAAACCGCCACCCTTGCCGACAAGGTGAGCCTCGTGGAAGCTGCCGTCACAACAGGCTTTGCCGGCAACAAGGCAACGATGGATAGCATGACCAGCGACATCAAGACAGCCCTCCGTGACCTGCAGGAGGAGGTGAAGAACGGCAACACCGGCACGGCCTCCTATCTGACCGACCTCGTGAATGGTGTCACCGCCGTCAACACCGCGCTCGACAATGTCCACACCCAGCTCGACAATGTCCACACCCAGCTGGGCACGGCCAACACCACGCTCGATGCCATGAAGGACCTCATGGTGAAGGACCTGGCAGACAACGGCGTCACCATCAACAGCGACGGCAAGAGCATCTTCGTCATCCCCGAGGTGTGGCACGCCATTGAGACTGCCGGCATCAACTCTGCCCTCTACACCACCTTCAAGGATGCCATCAAGGAGATGACCGTGCCCACCGTGAGCACCCCCATACAGGTGACACCGGGCACCAGCTGGCACCGTTGTGCTAGGTTCACCCAGCTCCCCTACGACGAAAGCACCGTGGGACTGCGCGCCGTCACCATCAACCCCGAGGTGGAGGCCAACGGCAAGACGGTCATCCGCATCATCAAGTCACCCATCGAGGTGAGCTTCAAGATGACGGGACTCTGGTCTGCCGACCTGAAATCCCAATACTGCACCTACCCCTACGTCTACTGCATCCGCGTGTTTGATGCCCGTGGCGACTATCAGGTGTTTGGTGGATCAGATGGCAAGAAGGTGGGTCCGCGTGCGGACATCGGCGAGGAAACGGCACTGGCAGTGCCCACCACCCTGGTGAAGGAAACCACCGTGGTCCTGAAGTGCTACCACAACGGACGCATGCAGGAGGATGTGAAGGCATACGTGTTCACCTACAATCAGTCCTCCACTCTGCCCGAGCTGTTCTGGCCCTCCACAGCCCCCCAGAAGTAATCACCCCTGACGCTCATTGAACTTATGAAGATAAACAAGAAACTTTTGGCCGTAGCTCTTGCTGCCATGCCAGCGGCTGCGCTCAAGGCCCAGACCTACAACGACACGGTGCGCACGCAGACGTGGACGCTCTATGGTGCAGGTGGCGCGAGGGGCTACCACGGGCTGAGGGGCAGAGCGGAGACGGGCATCCGTCAGGCCATCGCTCCGGACCTGAACGTCGGAGTGAAGTATAACATAAGACCCTGGGTGCGCGTAGGACTGCAACTCAACTACACGAAGATAAAGGCCGAAAATGCAAGCCAAACCCATACGCAGACCATCACCGCCAACTTCCAGATTGGCAACCGCCACGACGGTGTGCTGACGACGGACGAGCTTGTGCTCCTCGACCGCAACGACGTCCACCTCGCCGGAGCCGACCTCCATGCCGACTTCAACCTTCTGGAGCTCTTCAGCAGGCGCTCGCAGCGATGGAACCTCTGGGCGGGCTTCGGTGCAGGCTATCTCCACGGATGGAACCACCACACGGTCACCACGGCAACCAACCAGGAGGGCGTGGCCAAGACGGGCCGTCACTTCAATGTCTACAACCACGACTTCATTGCCACCACATCGGCAAACACCGACATCGATGCGCTCTACCTGCCGCTGCGTCTCGCCATCGAGTGCGACGTCACACCGCGCTGGACGGTGGGCCTGAAGGGCGAATGCAGCAGCCTGCCTCTTGACAAGGCACTCACCCCCAAGTGGCTTTGGAGCGGCAACGCCTCCATTGCCTACAACTTCCCCAACAAGCGCATGGCAAAGCCCGCAAGCAGCCAGCACACCGACGAAAGAGCCATCATCGAGCGCCTCAAGCAGGAGATGGCAGCACTCCAGGAGGCCAACAAGGCAAGCCTGGCCGAGGCAGCCAAGCTGCGCAGCGAGATGGGAGCCAAGGCTGCCGAGCTGGAGGAGCAACTGACAGCCGCCAAGGCAGCGCTCAGCGCTCAGATGGGGCAGAACAGTGTGTTCTTCACGCTCAACAAGGCCCGCATCTCTGAGGAGCAGGCAAGGACGCTCAGTGCCTTGGCTGAGGTGATGAACGTCTATCCCCAAGCCACCGTCACCATCAAGGGCTATGCCTCGACCGAGGGCAGCCGCCGCCGCAACAACGCACTGGCGCAGCAGCGTGCAGAGGCCGTGGCAGACATGCTGGTCAAGGACTTTGGCATCGAGCGCGGGCGCATCACAACGATGGGCTGCGGAGCCACGGACAGCCTCTACCAGATCTTTGAGCTCAACCGTGTCGCCGTCATCTCGGTCGACAACATGGAGTAGGGCGCAAGACGGACGTAGCAAAGATGTACGTCCATCTTGAGAAACATCTTTTTCCCCGAAGGGTGTGCCACGGAAGGCGTGGCGCACCCTTTTTTGCGGGTCCGAGGCAGCTTGTTTCTGCTAGTCTGAGTGGCTTTTGCACGGCTTGGCACAAAAATGTGGGGCAAAGTTTTGCTGTTTCGTCAAAAAATCGCTATTTTTGCGTCCAACTATGAAAAAAACTATACTTTTCCTCTCCTTCATGCTCCTCACCGCAGTGGGCGCATGGGCTGTGCCCGCATGGCGAGGCACCTTCTCACACACGCAGAAAGACGGCACGGTGCTGACGCTCCGTCTCGTAGGCGATGAGTATCTCCACTATTATGTCGACACCAACAGCGGAGAACGCTGGCAGCGTGCTGCCGACGGCGACTTCGTCCGCATTGACGACAGTCAGGTCGAGCAGCAGGTGTCGCAGGCGCGCCAGCGTCGTTCAGCGTCCAACCAACGCCGACTCGGACGCTCTCAGATGGCCAACACAGGCGGCCCCAACAAGGTAGGCACATTCACGACGATGAAGGGCAAGAAGCGAGGCATCGTCATTCTGGTCAACTTCCAGGACAAGAAGTTTGATGACAACCACACACGCGAGACCTTCGATGCGATGTTCAACCAAGAGGGTTACAAAGAGAAGGGACACATCGGTTCGGTGTCTGACTATTTCAAAGCACAAAGCTATGGGCAGTTCGAACTGCAGTTTGATGTCTACGGACCTATCACACTCAGTCTGGACATGGCATACTATGGCGGCAACAACCCAAACGGCAACGACAAGAATGTAGGCGCCATGGTGAAGGAGGCTTGCCAGCAGCTCTACAATCAGGGAGTAGACTTCAGTCCCTACGACTGGAACTCCGATCTCTTGGTCGACCAAGTCTTTCTCATCTATGCAGGCTACGGTGAGAACTTCAGCGGTGCCGACCCCAACACCATCTGGCCCCACGAGTGGGACCTCTATTCTGCCACACGCGGTGCCCTGAGAGTGGGCAATGTCTTCGTCAACACCTACGCTTGCGCAGCCGAGCTCTACGGCATTTATGGCACAACGCTTGGCGGCATGGGAACGGCAGTGCATGAGTTCAGCCACTGTCTGGGCTATCCCGACACCTACGACATCGACTACTCCGGCGGACTCGGCATGGAGTCCTATGACGTCATGTGCAGTGGCTCCTATTGCGGACCAGAGGGCCGCGGCGAAGTGCCCGTTGGCTACACGGCATACGAGCGCTGGATGGCAGGTTGGCTCACACCCACCGAGCTCAGCGAGCCCGCCACCATCACCGACATGCCCGATCTCGGCACCACCCCTGCAGCCTACATCATATACAACAGTAGCCATCGCGACGAATACTTCCTCATCGAGAACCGTCAGTCGAAAGACTGGTTTCGCTACTTTGACAATGCCCGTGCCGGACACGGACTCTTCATCACGCACATCGACTATGACGAGAGCGTGTGGAGCATGAACGCACCCAACGATGACCCCAACCGACAGCGCATCGCATGGGTGCCAGCCGACAAGGACAAGAACATTGGCTACTATCCAAGCAACAACCAAGCAGACTTCTTCCCCGGCACGCAAGGCGTCACCACCTTCGTGCCCGACCAGTGGCGGAGTGCAGCGAGCGCTAAGTGGTTCAACAGCGAAAACGGCAGCAATTACAGCACCCATCAGTTGAGCGACATCACGGAGAACACGACGATGGGCACCGTCTCCTTCCTCTTTGATGGTGGACATGAAGCAACACCGAGCTACGAGGCAGACTGCCAGGATGGTGTGCTCAGCTTCAAGAGCGACGAAGAGTTGAGTGCCACCCTTCTCTTGACAATCCTGCAGGAGTACACCGACAAGGAGCAGAGCGTGACGAGCCTGAACCTCACCGAGGCTGCCATCAGCAGCGCCGACATCAACCTCCTGATGGAGCAACTCGCTGGCACCAACATCCTGCTCTACACCACCACGCCCAGCACGACAGCCAACGTCGTGGTGAAGACTAACGACAACAGCTTCACCTGTGCGCAGCTCCTCCTCACCGACAAGAAAGACTTCAAGCCGATGACCCCCTTCACCGCCAACAAAGTCGACTACTCGCGCAAGAGCACCGCTGGCTTCAAAACGGCATGCCTGCCCTTCGACCTCAGCTTCGACAACATCGCACAAGCATTCGGCAGCGGTGCAAAACTCTACACCTTCACCGGCATTGAGACAGTGGATGGGGCAGACGGGCGCATCACGTTAGGCGACTTCACACAAGGCACACTCCCGGCGGGCACGCCCATCGTTGTCCATAGCCTTGCCGACACATGGCACATCAGTATGGCGCAGATCCGTATAGGCACCCAAACCGCCAAGAGCCAGACCGGAACGCCCACAAACCCCACCGCCATCCCCACCGCCGAAGGTTCCTTCCTCGACCTCCCTCTGGACGCAGCATGCTATAAGCTGAACAGCGAAGGAACGGAGTTCGTCAAGGCAAGCAACGGCAGCACCATCTCGCCCTTCCGCTTCTATCTCAAGACAGCCGCAGCCACCGCTCCTCAGAAGATAGGCATGGCAAAGTAGCCAAAGAGTGGGGGAGCGCGCAGCGAATAAGGAAGAGGGGGACTCAGACAACGTTTTCTCTTGCTACGCTGCGAAAAAAGCTAACCTTTTTTGCAGAAATAAAAAGAAAACCGTAATTTTGTGCCGTAAGAAAGTGACAAGAATCCTTTTACGCTAACCATCGTGCTCCATCTCGATGCAGATTTGTGCTGCTGACGAAGGAGCGACGCACCCATCGCAACACAACAAAATCCCCCCTGAATCGCCCTATGAAAGCAATCCTCCTCACCACCCTTTTGGCAGCGCCTCCCGCATGCAGCGTGCTCACAGCCAAGCCCAAGGACGTCAAGCCCGCACGTCCCAACATCATCTGGATCATGGCAGACGACCTCGGCTACGGCGACATCTCGTGCTACGGAGCCAAACGCATTCAAACGCCCAACATCGACCGCGTTGCGCGTCAAGGCATCCGCTTCACCGACATGCACGCATGTGCCAGCACCAGCACCCCCAGTCGCTATGGCATACTCACGGGCGAATACCCCTTCTGCCACCCCGGCACCGATGTGGCAGCAGGCAATGCAGCATCCATCATCTGGCCCCAACAGTTCACCCTGGCAGACGCCATGAAGCGAGCAGGCTATCGCACCGCAGCCCTCGGCAAGTGGCACCTCGGACTGGGCAGCCGCACGGGTGAGCAGGATTGGAACAAGCGCCTCGACGTCTCGCTCGACAGCCTCGGCTTCGACTATAGCTACATCATGGCTGCCACCGCCGACCGCGTGCCCTGCGTCTTCATCGAGCAAGGCGTCATCGCCAACTACGACCCCTCGGCACCCGTCGAGGTCAGCTATCGCAAGAACTTCGAAGGGGAGCCCACCGGAGCCTCCCACCCTGAACTCCTCACCAAGCTGCGCCCCAGCCACGGCCACGACATGAGCATCGTCAACGGCATCTCGCGCATCGGATTCATGAAGGGAGGAGGCAAAGCACTCTGGCGCGACGAAGACATTGCAGACAGCATCACGAGCCACGCCCTGCAGTTCATGCACCAAACCGACGAGCCCTTCTTCATGTATCTCTGCACCAACGACATCCATGTGCCACGCATGCCCCACGAACGCTTCCGTGGCAAGTCGCCCATGGGCTTGCGAGGCGAAGCCATACTCTCGCTCGACGAGACGGTGGGAGCGGTCACCAAAGAGCTTGAACGTCTTGGACAACTCAAGAATACACTCATCATCATCACCAGCGACAACGGACCCGTACTCGACGACGGATACGACGACCAAGCTGAGGAACTCGCTGGCGAGCACCGTCCGGGCGGACCCTTCCGCGGCGGCAAGTACAGCGCCTTTGAGGCTGGCAGCGTCGTGCCCTTCATTGTCAGTTGGCCTGCACAGGTCAAGCCTGGCGTGAGCAAGGCACTTGTCAGTCAGGTCGACGCCGTGCGCACGCTTGCCGCCATTGCCGGAGCAGACATTCCCGAAGGAGCCGCTCCCCACAGCATGGACATGCATCAGACGTGGCTAGGCAAGTCGAAAGAGGCGCGCCCCTATGCCGTCAAGATGGCTGCCAACCACACCCTCGTGCTCCGCACCACCGAATGGAAATACATCGAGCCCTCCAACGGCGGACCGATGATCAACTTCGGACCAAAGATAGAGAGTGGCTATCTGTCCAAGCCGCAGCTCTACCGCTTCGATGCTCATCCCTACGAGCAAGACAACCAGGCAGAAGCATATCCCGACATCGTCAAGCAGATGCAGGAAACGATCGATGCACTCAAAAAGTAACACCACAGAAAATAAATCTTTCAAGCGACAATGAAGAAGAAACTACTTCCCCTCCTTGCAAGCATGATGCTCTCCTTTCAGAGCGCTTCTGCCCAGCACCGCCTTCACTTCATCTCCGAATACGGATACTTCGTGGGAGCCGGCACCGAAACCGGACTGCCCGACTTGGTGCCCGCCGGCGACCTCACCATCAAGTCTGCCATCCCCAAGGGATACGTTCGTCCCACTGAGGTTAGCGTGTGGGTGGTCGACAACAACGGCGTAGCCTCCGAGCCCATCACCATCCAGCAAGGCGCCACAGCTGGTGTCTACACCATCCCAGCCTCGGCGATGCAAGGTGGCGAGGTCTACATTAAGGGTGAGTTCAAGCGCAAGAACGAGCAATATGCCGACGATGAATATCAGCTCATCTTCGGCGACGAGTTTGACGGCGACGACCACAGTCAGCCCAACAGCGACCGATGGAAGCGTGCCGACCACAACAACAACTCCACCTGGAACCGCTTTGTCTCCACCTCCGACAAGGTCGTCTACATCGAAGACGGTGACCTCGTGACCCGTTGCATTCCCTGCCCTGAGGAAGATTGGGAATCAAACAAGAACACCATCTCGCCCTACAACTATCGCGAGTGGATGTCGGGTGCCGTGGACACGCGAACGAAGTTCAGCTTCACCTACGGACGTGTAGACGTGCGTGCCAAAACCAATCCCTTCGCCGGTTCCTTCCCCGCCATCTGGATGATTCCCGACGACCAAAGCGCCGGTTGGCCACAGTATGGCGAAATCGACATCTGGGAAATGGTGAACACGGGCAACACTGCCTACGGAACCATTCATGCGCAGCGCGAATCGCAGTATTCCAGGAACACGCCTTGCAACTACGACGGACTCTACCACGTCTTCACCTTCATCTGGGACAAGGACGGCATGTCCTGGGCGATCGACGGCAAGACCTACAGCACGCACAAGAAGGCGAGCTACAACGCCAACCAACTGGCGCAGGGCTTCTGGCCCTTCGACAAGGACTACTACCTCATCCTCAACCAGAGTGTAGGGGCAGGCGGCTGGGCTGCCAATCCCGTGGCAGGGCACACCTATGAGACGCGCTTCGACTTTGTGCGCATCTATCAGACACGCGAGCAGAACCCCACCGTGGGCATGCGCGACTTGCGGGCTGCAGCGCCTGCCGAAGGACGTGTCTTCGACCTCAGCGGACGTCAGCATCCCGACACCACCATCCTTCCGGCTGGCGTTTACATCAGGGACGGCAAGAAGTTCGTAGTGAAGTAACGCCCCCCTCCCGCTCACACATGTCTAACCCCCAAAAAAGAAAAGAATATGGAAAGAGTACACACAGATCTGGCACCCGCTGCCATCGGGCCCTACAGCCAAGCCATTAAGGCGGGCGGTTTGGTCTTCGCTTCCGGACAGTTGCCCATCGACCCCTCGACCGGCGCTTTTGTCGAAGGTGGCATTGCAGCCCAGACACATCAGGGCCTGAAGAATGCGGCAGCCATCCTCGAGGCAGCAGGCACGAGTCTGCAGCGTGTGGTGAAGACGACGGTCTATCTGAGCGACATCGCCAACTTCGCTGCCATGAACGAAGTCTATGCGCAGTATTTCTCCGAGCCCTATCCTGCGCGCAGTGCCTTCGCTGTGAAGGATCTGCCTAAGGGCGCTCTTGTGGAGATTGAGATGATTGCTTCGCTGTCATAAAAAAAAATGGTCTGCCCAAACGCAGCCATACGTTTTGGGAAGACCACATATCATTAGAACCACAAAGAGAGGGTGTGCCGTTGCACACCCTCTCTTTGTTTCCATGGTTGTCCCTGCAAAATGTACGAACAGAATGCGGGGGTGATTTGCGGGAATTTACGCCAGGAGAAAGCAGAACCAAATCGATGGTCACTGACGTCACCATGGCACCTTCTGCAAGACAAAAAAAATTTCTGCAGCAGAAACTAAAATTTTCTGCAGCAGAAACTGACAATTTCTGCAGCAGAAACTTTCGGTTTCCGTAGCAGAAACTTTCAGCTTGATGCAGCGGCAACCGAAACAACCTGTGTGGGAGACCAGAACCAACGCGCATGGAGTGGGGGACTATGAGCCCAGGTGGAAGAGGTCTTTGAGGCGAAGCGAAAGGGGGAGGGTGGGTCGTTGCTGGTGGTCGGGAATGATGGCAGCACAGAGGGTGGTGATGTTGTCTTGCGCCTCTACCTCATGGGCGAGCGAGACGAGGTTGGGGCGCCCCGAAGTGAAGCCACGGCGCACGTAGCGCTCGATGTCGTCGGCATAGCTGTAGCCAGAGAGCCCATCGGTGCAGAGCAACAGGAGGGAGTTGGGCTGTAACGCCAGTGTGGTGCACTCGGGTGCGGCGGGCAGGTCTGTGTCGCCCACACAGCGCGTGAGCAGGTTGTTGTCGGGGTGGGTGAGCATCTCCTCCTCTGTGATCTCGCCCTGCGTGCAGAGTTGCTGCACGAAGGAGTGGTCGAGGGTGATGCGCCTCAGTCCGATGCGCGGCTGGAAGATGTAGGCTCGGCTGTCGCCACACCAGCAGATGTGGGCATCTCGAGCCAGCCATGCCACGACGATGGTGGACGCCATGCCGATGGTTTCGCTGTGGGTGGCAGCATGGCGGCGTATGTCGGCATGCGCCTCTTCGACAACGTGGCAGAGGAAGCTGTGCACCGCACCTTGGGGCGCCGAGAGTAGGGGCAAGAGCGCCTCTGGGGTGCAGAGGCGTCGCACCGTTTCGATGGCCATGCGCGAAGCCACTTCGCCCGCCATGGTGCCGCCCATGCCATCTGCCACGACGAGCATGGCACCAAGCTGGCTGAGGGGTGCGAAGGGGAGGTACGTCTCGACGTTGGCATCCGGCAGGTCGAAGGAGCTGTGCCACAGGGCGCGCTCGAGATTGGGGCAGAAGGCGAAGGCGTCTTCGTTGACGTCGCGGCTGAGCCCGATATCGGTGTGTGCGTGGAAGCTAATCTTCATGCGCTTTTCAGGGTGGCTTAGTTGATGACCAGGGCGAGAACGGACTTATGGACATTATCGACAACGTCGGTGTCGCCAGAACCAGCCAGCACACCAATACATTCGAAGAGCGGAATGTTGGTGGTGCCAAAGAGGAAGCGACAGATGCCCATGAGGGCGAGCGAGACGCCAATGCCCACAGCCACTGAGGCAGCGATGCCGGGCAGGACGCCCGTGGCGGTGCCTGCTGCGATGAGGGCTACGATGGCGTCAGCCACGAGCACGGTGAGGCAGTCGTCGAGAAACTTCAGGAAGGTGTGGAGCAGCTTCTTGCGCCAATCGCTGGAGTTGAAGGTGAGGTAGTCGAAGTCGCCAATACAGAAGATGCAGAAGAAGACGTCCTTGAGGTTGAGCACGAGCGAGAAGACGCTGATCTTGCCCAAGATGCCCTTGAAGCAGGCGCGCACGCTGCTTTCGGTGGCAGCGCTCTGTGTGGCTGTCTGAGCTGCGGTGCTGGTGGCTTGCGACACGGAGAGTCCGTTGGAGAAGCGTGAGAAGATGCTGTTGAGCCACTGGCGGATGTTGATGCTCTTCAGCCAGTTTGCCGCTTTGTCGATGGTGGGGAGGATCTTCTCCTCGACGATCCGCTTGAGGCGGTCGCTGAAGGGGACGTAGTCGAAGATGTGGAGAACGAGAGAACGCAGCTTATTGGCAAAGGGGGCGAGCCGCTCGACCACACGTCGGATGATGGCCTTGACACCATCCCGCTGGACGTCCTTGATGGCTTGTCGCACGGCGTCGAGCGCACCGGTGAGGAGCGAGGCGAGACCATCCTTGATGGCGTCGTAGACGTCTTCGATGTAGGACTTGCACCAATCCAGCATCTTGACGTACCAGGGGGTGTCTTCGTCGGATGCCACCTGCTCGTGCACCTCTTCTGGCGTTGAGGGCAGGAGGGGCGAGACGACGGGTTGCATCTTGGGCTGCACTTGGGTGTCGGTGTCGCGGATGGACGTATGGGTCTTTTTCTGTTGTTCGGAATAGAGGATGGCCTCTGCTGCGCCGACGCTGCTCCGTGCAGTGTTCCACACTTCGCTGATTTTGGCGCAGGTGTTGTCGTCGAGATGACCAGAGGGACTGATGCAGGCGTAGACCTGGAAGGCCTTGAGGGCACGCTCTGTGCGGGGTCCGAAGTCTCCGTCGTCGGCAAGGTGCTCCCAGTCGGTGTGGAGGTCGCGCCTGATGTCGTTGAGCATTCGCTGTGCGCGTTCGATCTCGGGACTCTTGTCGTGGCGGTGGTGGTGGTCGGTCTTGTGGTAGAAGTCCATAACTTAGCTTGATGTGTGGTGTTGAAAGGGGAGGAAAGGGTGGTGGGCGAAGGCTTAGAGGTCAATCTTCTTCTTCGGCGTGGTGGGCGTGGTGTTGCTGCCCTTGCTGCCGCTTGGTCCGTCTGCCTTGTTGCTGCGCTGCTGGATGATGGTGGGCTTCACCTTGGTGACCTTGTTGGAGACGGTGATGGGGTTGAGGCGCAGCCCGTCGTAGGTGATGCTCACGGGGAAGCTGGCAGCGTTGCTTTTGGTGCTGCTGATGGTGACATCATATTCGACATAGTTGCCGAGTGGGGTGTTGGCAGCTTCGCGTGTGGAGCGGTTGGTCTTGACGCTCTTGCTGTCGATGGTGAAGTCGGTGGCGTCGTTGACTTCCAGAAAGACGGGGAGCTTGAGCGTGGCAAAGGTCTTCATCGCTCCGCCCGTGAAGTAGAGGTCGGCACCGCCGTTGATGCTCACCTCCAGATTGTGCGAGGGGTCGGTGTCGGCGAGGAGCATGCCCCATTGTCCGTTCTTTTGTGCGGTGATGCTCAGTCCGTCGGGCGTTCCGAGTGCCTCGAACTGTGGTGGGAGGATGTCTTGTCCGTCGATGCTGATGCCATAGCACATGTCGCCCTCTGTGATGCTGATGGGGCTGGGTGTCTGTTGGCTCAGTGAAGACTGTGGTGTGGTGTAGCGCAGTGTCTCCGCGCCCATGACCACTTGTGTGGGCACTCCGGTGTTGTCGAAGTGGAGCGTCATGGCACCTTGTGGTCCCTGTGCGGCGAGTGTGGCGCTGCCGTCGGGGGCGTTCTGCAGCGCCTTGTCGATTTTTCCGCTTATGACCACGTCGCCTTGGGCGAGCAGGGGTTGCAGTTCGCGTTCGGGGAGGGTCATGCGATAGACTTTATTCTTGAAGACAACGATGCTGAAGCCCTCGCCTCCCACTGACGATGCGTACTGGAGGTCTTGCTTGCCGAGTTTTTTGCCGTTGAGCTTGACGGCAGCCACGTCGCCGCTCGCCATGAGGTAGTAGTAGTAGGGATCCTTCTGGTTGTCAAACTTGCCATAGGTGAGGCATGCCGAGAGACCAGCGGAGAAGGGGCGTGCGTTGGCTACGAGGTGGTTGGTGAAGGTCTTCTTGGTGTCGAGCGTGTAGAAGACGCAACGGTCCACGTCGTGCACGATGAGTATGCCCTCGCTGTAGTAGGGAAAGTCGTTGAGGACGTTGCCTCGGTTGAGGCTGCGCACGTCGCCGCCTGGCAGGCAGATGCCAGTGAGCGTCTTGCTGCCGCGTCGAGTGAGCACGGCTCTGTTCTGCCTGAAGGCGTGCAACTCGTTGTTGGTGCGCATGAGGCACTTGCCTTCGGCTGAGTAGAGGATGCAGCGGTCGGCAGAGTCTGCTACGAAATATTGTGCGTCGTCGCTGGCGCGGACGGCATCATACATGGGAGGAACAACCCAACGCACCAGTTGCGACTGTGCGGTGAGGGTGCTGAGGAGGGTGAGGAGGGTGAGGATGAGTTTGCGCATGGGTTTTGTATGCTGTGTTGGTGTGTTGGCAAAATCAGTGCGAACGAGTATCATAGTCGTCTGCGTCTACGTATTCGTCTTCGTAGTAGTAATCGCGTGTTTCGTTTTCGTTTATGTTTTCGTTTTCGTATTCGTATTTCGTTTCTTTTTCTACACTTTTTTTGTTGCCTCTGTTTTCGTCGAAATACATCCAGCAGAAGAAGACAACCATCCAGAGGATGAAGAGGAAGAGCTTGGTGTTGCGGCTGATGAGGGCAAGTATGCCCTTGCTGCGTCGCATCTCTCTGTTGTGGAAGTCAAAGAAGGAGGCGAAGGAGGGGTCGTCGGCAAAGTTGATGCGTGCCTTGTTGATGCAGTTGCAATAGAGCAACCAATAGGCATAGCCCATGTCCTCGTTGCTGAGGATGGACGAAGTGCCGTTTTTCGGTGCGGTGGCATTGGCTCGCTGCTGCACCATGGAGAGGAAGTCGAGCAAGTCGGCGCGTGTGTTGGGCACGGCAAAGGTGCTGATGATGTCTGCCTTGCGACGGAAGATAGGCTTGTTGCCGCCCTTGAGCAAGAGCACGGGCACAGCGATGGGCCAAAAGCAGAGGGAGAGGCAGCCCCACCCGAGTTGTTTCCCTAATCCGCTGCTTTCGGCAATCTTGTTTTCGCGGTTGAAGGCTTCCAACTTAGCATTGAGGCGCTCGATGGAGGCGTTGGCAGAGATGCCGTGGAAGGTGTAGTTGCAGGTGGGGCAAACGGCTGTGCCTCCTCGGATGCGTGTGCCGCAGTTGGGGCATTTCAGCACGGTGCCGTATTTTTGGGCGGTGCTTGCTGTGGGCGTTGCTTCGGGAGCCGCTGGCGGTGGTGGCGGTGGTGCGGTTGGCGTTGCGGCAACTGCAGCAATGCGGCTCTGTTTTTTCAGCCTGTTGAGACGTGCTTCGATGACGATGTCCACTTCGTCGGGGTCTGCGCCTTCGGCAGCAGCTCGTTTGTGCAGTGTGGCTCGTTCTTTGGGCGTTATGGTGCCGTCTTGCAAGACAGCGTCAATGAGTTCTTCGAGTTCTTGTGAGAAAAGCATCGTGTGTGCAGTGTTCTGGCTGGGAGGTTAGAGAATGTGAGCTTCAGATGTTCTTCATGCTTGCCATCTTGCTGAGCGTGGCAAGAAAGAGGAGGAGCAAGAGTCCGTTGACGATGACATAGAGGGGCATGGTGACTCCTATCGTGGCAAAGCATACGTGGCTGATGCAGAATGCCACAAAGAAGACGGCGCTGAGCACGCGCAAGTTGGTGGTCATGGCTGCAGACTCATGCTTGAGCGCCAGGGTGGGGATGAGTGTGGCAGCGAAGCATACGCCGCTGGCGATGGCAGTCAGGAGGGCGCTGCCTGATGGGGTGGTGAGCGTGTGGATGAGGTATCCGAGCAGTGCTGCCATGCCTGCAGCAAAGAGGCTCTGTAGGGGATTGAGTTTCATCTGTTCGTCGTTTGTTGTTGTGTGAGTGTGTGGTGATCCTGCATCATTCTGACTGAGCATGCTTGATAGCCATGCAGCCACGAGTCATGTAGGACAGTGTGCCCCTGTGCCGAGGGGGCGGTGCCGGACAACGCCGTGATGGTGGACAACGCCGTGGTGGTGGGCAGTCAGCACGTTGTGGATAGTTTGTGCGTGGCAGTTTGTGCGTTGTGGATAGTCAGCACGTGGCAGTCAGCACGTGGTGAATAGTTAGCACGTTGTGGGCAGAGGAGGAGGTGCGAGGGCTATGATGCGCAGTGCGGCAGGCACTTGTTCGAGGGGTTTCCATCCTGCCATGCCTGGTGTCCAGACGAGTGTGTCTTTGTTGACCTTCTGCTGGTTGACGAGTTCTGTGAAATCGCGCTCGCTGAGTGGACCGACTGACTTGCCGTCGATGGCTACATATAAACTCAGCGATGGCTGTGTGGGCATGGTGGCTATACTGCCCGGCACTTGCATGTTTTGCATCGTATGGTTCATCATCCCTACCATCTGTTGTGCCATGGCGATGCCGAGACCGAAGTCCACAAGGCGGTCGATGGAGTAGAAGTTGTTGTCGTTCATGTGGCTGTTGTTGTTTAGTTTCTTGTCGTTTTTTGCAATACCTTTATCTTTTAGTCCTTCCCTCTACGTTAGGGCGAGGTCTTGATTTTTGGAGCAGCACCGTTTCGTTTGCTGTGCGGAGAGCTAAACGGAGGGCGGTGGCGGTGGCGTTGCCGGACCGGCGGTGAAGAGCATGGCGAGTTCGGGTATGTTGGCAGCATATTCCCATTGTGCCATTCCTTGTTTCCAAACGTAGTACTGTGGTGTGAACTGACCACTTTGGGCAAAGCTGCGTAGTTGCATCATGGAGAAGGGACCCTGCTGGACACCGTTCTGCGAAACGAAATAAGCCGTGTCGGGCAAGGGAGGAGGAGCTTGCATGCTGTTCTGCATCTGCTGCCCCATGCCTTGCATCATGCCAGCCATCTGCTGTCCCATTGCGCCTCCCATCATCATGCCGGTCATCATGCCAGCGGGATTCATGCCGCCGCCACCTTCCATGTTGCCCATGGTGCCGAGGCTTGCAGCGCCTGTCTTGAGGACGTCGGCTTGGAGTCCGGCGGTGAAGGCAGCCATGTTGTTCTGCTGCGTCTGTAGGTGTTGTGCATATTGTCCTTCTTCTCGCTGTATGCGCATAGTTTCTTCCATGTTTTGCATGTTGAGTCGTTGGAGGTCTTCGAGGTTCTGTATGTTGATGTTGGCTTGTGCCTCCATGGTTTGCGCAGTGATGCCACCGGTGAGTTTGCGCACTTGTGCGTAGTTGGGCGATTCGGTGTCGATGTCGATGGCTCCGATGTCGATGTGACGCATCTTCACGCCAAACTCCTCAAATCGGGAGGCGAGGTTGTCTTCAAGTCGCAGACTGATGTTGTCCAGTTCGAGGTCGAGTTGGACAACGGGGATGCCCATTTCGCGTGGCGCTCTGCCCACTGCGCTCTTGATGTGTCGCTCCATGGCTTGTCTGACTTGACGCTCGAAGGTTTTGAGGTCGAAGTCGATGAGTCGGTTGAGCTTGATGAACGAGCGATAGTCTTCCACCGAGAAGGTCAGTTTGCCCGTCACGGAGAGGGGGACGGGGAAGTCGGGCAGACGAGGGTCGGGCACATTGAAGTAGGGCACACAGAAGTCGATCTGATTGTTGCGCTGCAGGTTGATGAAGTAAATCTCTGCCTGGAAGGGTGACTCGCCTCCGAAAGCCAAGCCCACGATGCTCGACAGCACGGGGAAGTTGGCCGTCTTGATGGTGTCGTCATAGGGGCCGACGATGAAGTCCTGCACAGGTCCTTCTTTTTGTTTGTAGACAAAGACTGCTACTTCACCGTCCTTCACGCGCAGACTGCTGCCGTAGCGTATGGCGTTCTCTCTGGTCGTCGTATTGGCTTCCTGTCCGGCAGGTCTCCATTTCCAGACGAGGTATTCTGGTTCGTCGCAGCGGATGACGTTCATCATGCCTCCGCTCTTTCCTCTTGTGAAAAGTCCCATGGTTGCTTTTTTTCTATGGATGTAGTGGTTGATTATTCTCTGAGAACAGAAAGGGCGCGTTCGGTGCGTTCGATGAGGTCTTGCTCTCCTGCTATCTTCGCCACTTCGTTGGCGCGCTGCATGAGGTCGAGTGCTTTCTCTGGGTCGTCCTTGTAGACCTTGTCGGTGTTGCAGTAGTAGCAGGCAAGGCGGTAGAGCGCCTGGGCGGTGATGTCGGCATACTTGTCGCGGTCGTTCAGTTCGATGATGCGGTTGAGGTAAGCCACCGCTTTGTTGTTGACGGCGTCGCTTGTGGGTAGATAGTCATTTTCTCCATCGTGGTAGGTCTCGATGCCAAGGAGTTTTTTGCGCTGCACCGACATCTCATCCTTATACCATCCGTAGGTGATGGCCTCTTCGTAGAGAGCGGGGATGTAGTCGAGGCGTCCGATGCTGTCGAGCAGTGCGAGTCCCTTGTTGAGGGAGTCCACGTTTTCTGTGTTGGCAAGTCGGAGGGCGTCAGCATAGACTTGCTCCACGGGCACTTCGGGTGCTTTGGCTTCCTTGAGCTGCACTTCGAGCTCTTCGTTCTGCTTGAGCAGGAAAAAAGCTCCGGCACCCGCTCCGGCAAGCACGAGCAGGATGATGATGATGAAGGGCCACTTCGACTTTTTGCGGATGGGGTATTGATGGGCGAGGGCAGCTCGCTCGATGTATTCTGCTGTGGGGCGCTTGGTGGGGTCAGCATCCAGACAGGCATTGATGAGGCGCTGGAGGTCGGCAGAGATGCCGCTGATGGGTTGAGGCTGGGTGGCACCTTGTAGGAGTGCTTCTCCACCGTCGTCGCCGAATGGTGCGTCGCCCGTGATGAGTTCGTAGAGGGTGGCACCGAGCGCCCAGATGTCGCTTTCGGGCATGCGTGATGTCTCGTCTTCGAAGCGTTCAGGCCCCATGTATGCCAGGGTGCCTTGGCTCTTCTCTTCGGTGTATGCTTCGCGGTAGATGCCAGACTTGGCACTAATGCCAAAGTCGGTGATGGCGAAGTTGCCGTTGTTGTCGATGAGTATGTTGCCAGGCTTGATGTCTTGATGCACAATCTGCGGATTGTTGGCATGAAGATATGCCAGACCGCTTGCCACATCGTGCACGAAGCGCCACATGTCTTCCTCTTCGTTCAGTTGGCCGATGAGGTTGGCAGACGAACCGTTTTGGCAGTAGGGCATGACGAGATAGGGAATCTCCTCGCAGATGGAGAATGCCGTGGGCTGCAGCAGGTTGGTGTGTCGGCAGTCGTATACCACCTTGTATTCGTCGCGAAAGACTTGTTCGCCTTCGATGTCGAGTGCGTTTTTCGGTCGATACACCTTGATGGCAACTTGCATGCCCGTCTCTTCGAGCATCTCCTCGTCGGGGAACTCGTCTTCGAGCTGGGTGTCGATGGTTTTGGTGTCGCGTGCCAACCATACGTCGGCTGTGCCTCCCTCCTTGCTGAGGGGGCGGATGAGACGATAGCGCCCGTCGAAAAGGGCGTCAGTCTTCATCATCTGTGTGAGGTCTATCATTGGGTGCTTCTTTTTTGTGGATGAGTCTCAGGCATGGGTGTCTGAGACAACTTTGGTTTTGCTTTATTTCAGTTCCAGTCTCTCACCGTCGTGGAGGATGGAGAATTCGTTCTTTTTGTTGAGTTTGCAGAGCGATGCCATGCGAATGCCGAACTCTTGTGAGATGCTGTGCATGGTGTCACCCTCCTTCACTCGGTAGTAGTCGTGCAGTCCTTCGTATTTCTTTTTTTTCTTTTCGAGATACACGATGTCGCCGTCTTGCAGCTTAGCCTCCGATGCGAGTTCGTTGTATTCGAGGAGTTTGCTTTTTTCGATGTCATACTTCATCGCCACGTGGGCGAGTGTCTGTCCGGGATAGAGCACGGTGCAGCGCACATTGTTTATCTCGACCACATAACGTTGCATGACGCGCGCCACGCTGGCTTCTTCTTCGCTCTCTTCTTCCTCTGCCATCTGGCATTCTTCGTCAAAGACGGGCTCTGTCTTGTCCTTGTCTTTGTAGCGCACGATGGTGACCGTCTTGCCCGGCTTGAGTTTCACGCCGCCGTTGATGAGATAGAGCTGGTAGGAGTCGATGACACCGATGAGGCCTTGCGCATAGTGTTTGGAGGTGGCATAGCCGCAACGTTGGAGTCCGTTTGCCCATCCTCGGTAGTCGTAGATGCTGTGGGTGAAGAGTTCGGCATATCGCTTGTTGTTCTTGAGCAGTTCTGCGTGGTCGCGAAACGACTCGTCGTCGTTGGCGTAGACGCGGAAGCTGCTCTTGTATGGGTCGTCGTCCCATGCCAGATAGACTTGTCCTTTCCATCCCTTTCCGCACTTCATGCCGAAATGGTTGTGGGCATTGCGGGTGAGTCCACTCTTGCCAGACCCCGATTCGAGGATGCCCTGTGCCAGCGTGATGGTGGCGGGGATGCCGTAGCGGCGCTCTTGGTCGATGGCAGTCTTCTTGAATCGCTCGATATACTCGCGGGTGTCATTCTTAGACTGCGCCATTGTGAGGGTGGTGCAGAGAATGAGGAAGAGGAGGGTGAGGGTTGTTCGTTTCATGAAAGGGACATTTTGGATGGTAGCGATGTTCTTGTAGCCACAGTCAGCCGATGTTTACCAAGTGTCTGTCTCATTGGTGTTCCGCCGACGCTTGTTGAGTCAGTCTCTTGTCTCTCATTGGTGTTAAGCCGACGCTTGTTGAGTTTGTCTCTCGTCGGAGTTCAGCCGACGCTTGTTGAGCATGTGTTTATCTCTCGTCGAGGTTTTTGAGACTGACGTGTATGGGCATGCCGATGCACGACTTGTTTCGGATGCGGCATTGCAGGATGTGTCCGAGTTGTAGTCTGGTAGCTTTCTCGTAGTTGAAGTAGTCCTTGAACTTGATGTCGACATAGAGTCCACGTTGCAGTCCACGCTGGCCCATGGCACCTTCGATGCTCGTGTGGATGTCGATGCGTCGGAATTCCTCTTGTCCGTAGACGCCGATGAGCTCTTTTCGGAGAAACGCTTCGATGTCCATGCGTGTGTAGAGGCGGTCGTTGGTGAGGGCATAGTAGTTGAGGAGTTCGTAGCGTTGGTCGTGCGAAGCCTTGTCGCATCCTCCCAATGCGGTCACCACGATTTCCACCTCTTTGCCCAGTGCGGCCACCTTTTTGTTCTCCATGAACTGGTGTTCTTGTGGCAAGTTGCCCTGTTCGCCTTGTGTGGTGAGGAAGGCGACGCTTGTCGACGTAGTGTTTTGCTGTTGGTTGATGTTCTTCATCACATACACCCCGCTGTCGTATTTGTCCTTCTGGTTGATGGTGCCCACGCTTTTTCCGATGCGGTTGATGAGTTGTCGCAGCGTCTTGATGGTCTCTCCATCCTTGATGGCATTGTAGTCGATGAAGGCGTAATAGTCTTCGATGAAGCGGTTGTAGAGGTTTCTCACCTCGCGGAAGAGATGCCCGTCGTGGTAGCATACGGCGTCGAAGTCGCGCACGATGACTTCGTCTTCCTGCATATTGAAGCCCTGCCGGTGTGCGTAGTTGCTGGTCTCGAGCAGTTGCAGGAAGAAGGAGTCTTCTCCCTTTTGCAGCTTGGCGATGGGTGTGGTTTGTGTCAGCGACACTTGGTTGACGTCGACGTTGACCACGGGAATGGCATTGATGAGTGCCGTGCAACCGTCGGGCACGACCACATCGTCGGCAAACTCCATTTCGAGCCAGATGGTGTCGTGTGGTATGTGTTCGAGAGTGTGGTGCTCGATGCCCTCCTGGAGTTCCTGCGGATGGTTTCTGGTCTTGAAGGCATCGCGGTTGAGTTGGTTTTCGGAGATGTAGTAGAGGTCGAGGTCAGTCATCTCGGTGAGTTGTTCCTTCCAGTGCTGCAGGATGGAGAAGAAGGTTTCTGATGACTGCTGCGAGTCGAAGGGTTCGAGCATCTCGATGTCCTCCATGTGGTCTATGGTGGCGTAGTTGAGTTCGCGTGTCTGTCCTGCCACCAATCTGATGCGCTCTGGCAGTATGCCGTTCAAGCCCTTCACCATGAAGGAGAAGTTGGTGAGCGTGTCAATGTCGAAGGTAGGCTTGATGCCCACCCAGAGGTGGTTGGTGGGTATGCCATAGATGTTGCTTCTTTCGTCTTCGATGCAGACCTGATGTGGCGTGACGACGACGAGACATTCGCACGGGATGATGTTGCCCTTGAAGATGGGGAGGAAGTTGAGGGGCGACTTGCTGTCGGGCGTCTTGTAGGAGAAGCTTGCGCCCGCATTCACCTCAACGGTGGATCGCACTCGGGTGCTGTTGCTCATTGGCGCTACGACAGCCACAGCAGGCATGGCGAGGAGTTTGCGGCGCGGTATGAATTGGTCGCAGAATCGCTCCGTGATTTTGTCGGCGAGTTGCTGAAGTTCGTCTTCTATCTTTTGCGTTTCGTGAAGCAGTGCCACCACCATCATCCGGGCAATGGGGTCGAGGTGTTGGTAGTCGATGTTTTCAACCGCGAGTCGGTTGAGCTCTTTCATCGCTTCGTTGACTTTTCTCTGCAGTTCTATGTCCATGAGTGGAAGGAGTGTGTTTAGATCTTGATTTTCTTTGCGGTGGGTTCTACGAAGAAGGAGACGGTCTTGCGGTAGGGCTTCATGTTGCCAAGTCCCCAGTCGAGCAGTCCGCTCACGATGATGTCGACGCGGTATTTCGACTTCATGCGCCTTCTGCGTATCTTCTCGTCGCACATGTTCAGTTCGATGTCTACGTTCACCTGCTTGAGGTCGGGCTCATACATGGCAAGTCCTTCGCGTATGCTTTCCTGACACTCTCGTCGAGTTATCTCGCTGCCGATGCTGGCGCTGGCAGCGCTGGTCTGCCCGTTGTTGAAGTCTCGTATGATGACGTTGCAATACTCGTGGTCCCAGTATTCGAAACCGAAGTCCAGGTCGGCAGCGAAGGTGCCTCGTGGTGTGAAGACGAGCATCTCGATGAAGTTGTCGAGCATCTCCACGCGAGAGGCAAATGGGCGGTCGAGCTGCGTGTTGTCCTCGTCGGAGTAGGCAAGAGGAACGGCAATATAATTCATAGGTGTAGGAGGTGTGAGTAAGGGTGGGGGGAGGATGTGGTTAGATGCTCATGCCCGACCAGCGGTTGCGCTTTGGGGGTTCGGGTTTTGGTGTCTCCACGGGAGCTGGTTTTGGTGCAGCCTCTCCGAATTGTGCTATCTTCTCTTGCATCTCGCCGAGCAGCCCGACGCCTTTGCGGATGAGTGGCAGTGCCTCCTTGTAGTTGTAGGGTGTGGTGGTGAACTCGCGGTAGGTGGCTGCGTTGCCCAGCTCGAACTCGTCGTCGAAGTCGAAGCCCATGGCGAAGGCACCGACGGTCTTCTGGATGGTGCCGAGCAGTTGCATGGGCGTCAGGGTGACCAGTTGCTTGTCGATGTCGATGAGCGACTGCTGGAGCACGGGCCAGAAGGTGCGCAGCACCTGTCTGCCAGCCGATTTGGCTTTCTGCTGTGCCAGGCTGTTGAGCTCGGCGAGCAGGTTTTTTGCCTTCATGGCCAACTCGATGAAACGCTGGTGGGACGACACGAAGAGACAGGGGGGCACGAACTCCTCGTCAGTGGTCCACGCCCCTCCGTTGTTGACGAGTCGTGCCACGGGCATGGCGTTGATGGGCAGTGGTGTGTTCTCGTCGATGATGTTGTAGGCATAGACAGGCTGTGCAAAACCGTCGTTGGTGTCGCACCAGGCATCTTCCGTTTGTGCGATGGTGACGAGTAGGCGTCCCATGCTGCTTGTCTGTGGTATGTCAGCTCGGGTGGAGAAGGTGTTGCTGTAGTTGGAGTCGTAGCAGACATCGATGAGCGACCCGTCGCGAGTCACCGCGCAGCAGTCGAGGCTGACCACGTCAATGCCCGTTGCGTTGAGCTGGAGGGCAATGTCGAAGGTGCGTTGCGGGAAGAGTCCGAAGCGTCCGCAGGCAGCGAGTGCCATGGCGGTGTTTATTTGTTCGATGGCGCATGTGTCAGAGAGTCGGAAGATGTCTTCCGTCAGTCGCATACCTTTTTTCCAGGAGATTCGTTTCATTATTGTAGGAGTTATTTGGTTTTCTGTTAAGTTGGCGAGGGAGGGAGCCCTCCGCAAGGCTGGTTGCCCATGCCCTCGGGGTGGCGTGGCGGTTTAGAGTGTGGTGTTGAAGCCGAGGAAGTTGTTGTCGCCCTCGACATTGAGGTCGAGAGGCTGCTGGTCGGCGCAGATTTCGAAGAGCAGCATGTGCTCGATGCTCAGGAAGTAGTCCTGGACGAAGCGTCGATAGACTTCGGCTTCTTCCACCACGTTGAGGAACTGCTCGTCGCAGATGTCCTCGTCCCAGTAGTGGAGGAGGAAGCTGTGGACGTTCTCCTCGTAGACGTTGCCGGCACACGCCTCGTCCAGCAGTGCCTCGCCCAGGCTCTGGTGGTAGCGCGGCGCGGGGTCGGTGAAGCAGTGTTTCTCATCGAGTGGCTGCAGCTTGAGTCCTTCGTGCATAAAGACCTTTCGGAGCATGAGTGTGATGAGTGTGCGGTTGCCACGAATGTTTTTGGCATTGACCACGAAGGGGAGAGAGCGGCGTATGAAGCGGTTGTTGCGTTGTTCGGGTGTGAGCCTGCTGGTGAGCATGTCTTCGAGTATCTTGTTTTCCTGCACGAAGGGCAGCACCTCCTTGCGCACCCTGCATCTGAGCTGGAAGAGCATGATGTCGATGGGAGCGAAGAAGCGGTAGCCGTTCTCCTCCTCCTTCTTCTGCTTGGCGAGTTCTTCGTCGAAGCGTGCCTGCGCCTCGCCGTCGGGCTTGTTGTCGAAGCGATCCACCTGGTGGAACATACATTCGGGTAGCGAGTTGTAGAGACTGTTGCGTGCGATGTGGAGCACGTTGGCGCCATAGAGGTGCTCTTCGATGTCGAGCACATCGTAGTAGGTGTTGCGTTTGTGCAAGCCAGCGAGCTGCAGCTTGAAGGTGTCCTGCGGAAAGGCTTCAAGCATCACTTCAGCGTTGATGTCGTTGGGAAGGTTTCTGAACATGTTCTGAGGGATGTTTAGGCATAGAGTTCGGCATCGGCGGTCAGTTCCACATAGAACTGCCCCTTGGGTGTTGCCACCTGCAGCACGTCGTAGGGAGGGATGCCCACCTGTTGCAGGGTGAGTTGTGGGTAGGGGAAAGAGTCGTCGATGTTCTCGTAGAAGGACTTGTGGAAGATGGTCTTGTAGCTGAGTTTGCGCATCTCCTCGTCTGCCTTGATGAGGGCATCGAGTTTGGATTCTGGCGTCATCACCTGGAACACCTTTTCAGGCTTGTCGCTGATGATTTTCTCCACGAACTTGTTGTTGCGCATGTTCACCTCAATGGCGTCCACGCCCAGCTGCCGCTTGATGCAGTCCATTGCGTCCTTCACCGTCATCTGAGCGCTGAGCCCCGGGCATTTCACCACCTCGTCCCAGTATTCGTGGGCGGGGCAGTCTTCCTTCCATGAGGCGTATTTGAATTGGCTGAAGCTGTTCGTCATGCCGTCGAAGCGCCACAGCTTGCCGAGGAGCGTCTTGAAGGGCGACTTCTCATGCTCGTTTGCGTGGATGACCTTCATGGCCTCCTGCACCTCGATGGCGCCCACGATACTGGCGCTAATGGGGGTGGTGGCAACGCGGCCGGCAGAGGTCTGAGTGCGCACCACGTCGGCGCAGCCAGTGCGCAGCATGAGGTTGTTGAACTCCTCGCGTGAGAGGCTGCACTCGTAGCAGCTGACGCCCGGTCCGAACACGCGCACGTTGCCCGTGAGGTTTTCGATGCCTCCGTCCACCCACTGCTTGCCTGCGCGCATGCAGAGGCGGTTGAGCAGGTAGCGTGCCATGCGGCTGTCGAGGCATCCGACGACCACGTCGACGCTGCGGTAGAGCCCAAGTCCCACCTCAGAGAAGAGGTTGCCCACGATGGGTGTCACCTTGATTTGCGGATTTATTTCGCGTGCGCGCTCTGCCACCACTTCTGCCTTGAAGCGATGCTCACGGGCGTCTTCTTCGCGAAAGAGCACGGAGCGGGTGAGGTTGGAGATCTCGATGTCGTCGAAATCCACCACGAAGATGTGGCCCACGCCAAAGAGGGCGAGGTTCTTGACCACCTCGTTGCCCAAGGCACCGGCTCCTGCCACCAGCACGCGGGCGTCTTTGACCTTCTCCTTCTTAAACCAGGAGAGCAGTGTGAACACGCCGTCGCCCCATTCATAATCGGGGCTCGTCTTTGTTTCGGCAGGGAGTGTATAGACTTTCTTTTCCATGATGTCGGGTCTTCTGTATGGGGGGAGTTTGTTTTCGTC
>JAGHUD010000027.1 GCA_018065005.1 Candidatus Physcousia equi | reverse complement strand
TCGCCACCGCGCGAGAGTTCGTTGAGCCAGTAGGAGCAGACCTCGCCTTTTTCGTAGAATCCTTCGTTGTGGTAGTAGCCCGCGGCGGGCAGGAAGATGGCATCATAGCTGGGGCCCTGCACCCACAGTCCGGGTGTGCCCTGCTGGGTGCGCCACTGGGTGTTCTGCCGAAAGAGTTCTTGCTGCTCGTCGAACGAGGGCATGCGCCAGAAGCGTCCCCAGAGCTGCGTGGCTGCATCGTGGGCAGGGAGGAGGATGCGCAGGTTGTCTACGGTGCCATAGTCCTTGGAGGTGCAGTAGTGCAGGAAGCTGCCATCGTTGCCCGCACAGTGGTCGTAGGTGAGCCAGTCGTAGCTGTCCTTGCCCCATATCGTCTCGCCCCAAGCGAAGTAGTAGCCAGCCTGCTCGGGCGCGCCGGCTCCGATGTTGGTCGACGCCCAGAGCGTCTTGCTCTTCAGTCCGAGGTCCACATAGGCATGACCGCCGTAGGGGTCTACCGTGCCGGCAAGGATGCCAGCCAGGGAGCGCACGTCGGCAAGGGTGATGCGCCCGTTGCCGTCCACATCACCCTTCAATGTGTCTGCCCTCGCAACGAGCGTTGCGAGGGCAGAGCATATACATATCATGAAGGAGCGCTTTACCATAGTTTTTCCCATACATTGGTTGTGGAACCTGATGCGAATCTATCCTCATCGAAGTCACGTTCGGACCGGGCACCAGCATCACCAGGAACACCATTATTAATACTTCCTTCACCCAAACCACCACCTTGGGCAACGGTGCCCTCCAGGTTGAGTTCGATGCAGTTTTGCAAGGGTTCTTGATATATTTTTTTCATGATTTCTTGTTAGTGTTGTTTTTTATTTGAACATTATCTTCTTTCCGTCTACAATGTAAACACCCTTGGCAGGAGATGCCACTCGACGGCCTTGAAGGTCATAGATAGTGTGCTGCTCAGCGCGCTTCTTAGCCTCCACTTCGATGACACGGGTCACATTGCCCTTCTTGTCTGCCACGCAGATGCCGAAACCGTCACCGGATTCGAGGAACGCCTTCACGCCACTTGCATCGTCGCCATACTGCCAGTCTTCTCTGGTGCCCGAACCGTTAGGATTGTAGTCGGTCCAAGCCACTGAGAGGTCCTTGAACTTTTTGGCAGCAATGTAAGCCTTATTCTTACCAATCATGTAGCCAGGAGCCAGATGATAGAAGCCCAGACCTTCACCCTTGAGGGGCTTGCTGTTCCATGATCCAATCACGTCATAGGTGTACTGCAGTGCGAAATAGTTGTCCATATTTTCCTTGGTGATACGGATTTCAGACACCACGTTGGGCTCAAAATGGTTAATGCCATTGATGGTGTTGCCATAAGTCTCACCATTTACGGCTTGAACATGGGTTCCTTCTACATTATCTGCCACGAACGCATTGAATTCGATATCCTTCTCTGTCACGCCTTCGCGAACTTCCTGGTTCTCTCCTTCACCATAGACACGTTGCTTCTTACTGCCCACAAGCAGATAACCCTGGTTTGCCTCCATGTAGTAGTAGTCACCCACCTTGGGTGCCTTCGTCATCGTGATATACATTCGGTTGATGAGCACAGCACTTTCATCGTCGGGCTTTCCTTTATTCTCATCTTCTTCGTTATAGGGATAACGCTTGTTGTCAGAGTCAACAGACCAGTACTTCTTCAGTCCAATTTCGGTGATGTAATAAGGAATGATGTACTTATCCTTGTTGACGCGCGAACTGAGGCTGTGTGAGAAGGTAGTGAAGACGGGGAGCACCTTTTCTTGTTCCTCATCACTTGGATTCTCTTCTTCATAGGGTGAGGTGAAGTCGGTATTTTCGCGCGGTGTTATGGCGTTTACCTTCACTGTGTTCACTGTCACGAAACGGAACAAAGAACTGATCTCAATGTTGTCAAAGCCCTTCAGCTGGAAGTTTTCTCCCTTGCCTGAAATGAGCAACCAGAGGTTCGTGTTATCACTCATAACCTGCTTGAGCTGATAGATGCCAGGGATAACCTCTTCCATGCGGAACTGACATGCTTGCTGGGCATCATTGGTTTGCTGTGTAAATTGTGACTTAACAGCTGTCTTGATGTAAGCAGGGTTGTCTTCGGTGTTGTGCAGACGATAGATAGTCTGGGCACCTGTTCCGCTCACGATCTCAGACTTGAAGCGTCCAGCCTTTGTAGCATCACCCACATTTGCTCTATCGACGGTGTGCCAACGGTTGTTGTTATCCGTGGTCAGGCGACTGTAGAGCGAGGGACGGATGGATGAGATATTCTCTACGTAGAAGGGATTCTCACTGTTGGGGTCAAGTGCCTGATAGTATTGTTTGTGGTCGTCATTCTCCTTCAGTGCCTCGATCTCACCAATGATCTCCTTATACTTCTTTGCACGCTCACCTGCTGCATTGCTGATGGTATTCGTGTCGATGCCCTTCAGGGTCTCCAGAATATTATCTTTGATATTTTGAAGACACTCGATGTGCTCCACATTGGTCAGGGTGAGCACACCACCGACAGCACCAACCAGTGAACCTAATGTTGCATCGTCAAAGAGGCGGTATTCCTGTGCATTGCCTTCATTGCTGTCGATACGATAGAAGCTCCAAAGACACTCTTCCTTGGTGAGGGACACACGGCCAGACTTAACCACATAGTCACCTCCATTATCTCCATTGCGGTGGTCGCCCGTGTTGCCTGAAGCATGTGCCGCGGTCTTCGCTGCATTTACGCCATCAAGGAACATCACACAATCGGTCTTTCCGTCTACATCCCATGAGCCAGAGATGGTGACGTAACCCTTGCGATCTGCGATACTAACGCCATTGAAGCTTTGGTCGGCGAGAGAAACGGCGGGCGTGAACTTGAGGGCAGACTTGCCTCCGTCGGGCACAGTGCCCACCTGATACTTGGTTGTGCTGTTGTCGTTGGGCTTGTAGTAGAGCACACCGTCATCGGTATAGTCATGCTTCTTGTCGTAGTTGCCGTTGTTGTGACCACCCAAGCTTCCAGGACGCATAACGTACTTGTTGCCTTCGTTGACCATGGTGTAGGTCTTATCGCTTTCGTTGTAGGTGATGTCCCATACACTCCAATAGCCTGCCACCTTGCCAGCTGTGCCTACGAGCGAGGTCAGTGAGGTGAGGGTAGACTGGTTCTCGTTGAGGTTCTTCTCATTGTCGTTCTTGTCGAAATCGTAGTAGTTGTGCACGAAGTAACGACCCGTGGGGAGGGGGTAGTAGTTGTCGGGGTTGGCAATGGCATCCTTCAAGGCTTGCAACTTGGTAAAGTCAGAGGGGTTGGCTCTCAATTCATCGATGGCGGTCTTGAAGTTTACACTCTTGGGAGTGAAGGGATTCCCTGTATCCTTGCCGTTCACCTTGTCCATTGTCTGCTCTACATTGCTGATGAGCTTGGTTGCACGAGCTTCTATCGCCTCGCGTGCTTCTTCTTCCGAGGTTAGTTCCACATACCAAGAGTAGCCTCTATCGTTTTTAACTACATCGTTTATGCGGTCACTTGATCCTCCTGAGAAAGCATTATTCTTGTAATTTATCCATCTCCATTTATTATCAGTAGTCTTTGTTCCGACTGCATGTGTTCCATCTTCGGGATGGTCTGCAGCGATATTCACCTGCACGCTGGTTGCTGATAGATAGGTAGAATTGTTGTTATGGTCGAGGTAGGTTCCACTCGCCACATTCATGATGCCACCATCGGCTGTGTACTTCCAATAGGTCATTTCTGAGGGCTCATCGTAGAGTGCTATTGCACCAGAAGCGCTTACACCAAGATACTTGTTGGTGTTGTATTTCTTGATGAGGAGATAGTCGCCTTCTGCGGGCTGCTTGTAGGTGATTGTCACGGTTTTAGCCTCGTCATCGATAGCGGTGGTGGAGATATAGCCGGTCACAGAGGTGCCATAGATACTTTCGAGATCGTCAAAACCGATGATGATATCGTTGTTGTTATATTCTACGTTATGGTATCGTGCCTTGGGAGCAGTTTCTGCACTTCCGGGATAATCAATTACTATCTTATAACTGTTCTCCAGAGCTGCTATCGCCTCGCGTGCTTTTTCTTCAGTGGTTAGTTCCACATGCCAAGAGTAGCCTCTATCACCCCTAACTGCATCGTTTATACCGTCGCTTGTTCCTCCTGAGAAATTATTATTATTGTAATATATCCATCTCCATTTATCATTAACCTTTGTTCCGACTGCATGTGTTCCATCTTCGGGATGGTCTGCAGCGATATTCACCTGCACGCTGGTTGCTGATAAAAAGGTACTTTGGTTATGGTCGAGGTAAGTTCCACTCGCCACATTTATGATGCCATCATTGGCTGTGTACTTCCAATAGGTCATTCCTGAGGGCTCATCGTAGAGTGCTATTGCACCAGAAGTGCTTACACCAAGATACTTGTTGGTGTTGTATTTCTTGATGAGGAGATAGTCGCCTGCTGCGGGCTGCTTGTAGGTGATTGTCACGGTTTTAGCCTCGTCATCGACAGCGGTGGTGGAGATATAGCCGGTCACAGAAGTGCCATAGATACTTTCGAGATCGTCCGATTCTGCGATGATAGAGTTGTTGTCGTATTCTGTACTGTGGTATCGTGCCTTGGGAGCAGTCTCCTCACTTCCAGGATAATCAATCACTATTCGATAGCCATTCTGAGCTATTGCAGCATACACGATGGGAGCAATCTTGACACGATAAGCATGGTTGCCGAAATGGGTTGGCCAATTTGAACTTGGTCTACTGCCGAGCGATCCATCCCAATGCTGATTGGTGTCATATTCATCAGAGGGGAATGTGATATAGGTAGAAGGATTCCATTCTTGATATTTTTGGAGAATCGTGTTGAAACGCTCTGATCTATCTGCAGCTTGATAACCACTATTGCCACCTATTTCACCAGACCACCAAGCTGTAGATCGCATGTTCCACCATATATCTTTTGTAAAACCACCTTCGATGACAGTGCGAGAGGCATATGAAGCAAAGTAGTTATTATAAGCTTCAACCATTTGAGGGAAACCAGTGAGGTTTGCATTCATATAGGCATCATTTTGTGCATCAAATTCACCTTGAATCCAAACACATCCCAAATACTTGTTCTGCTCATTGAGATCGAGAACATACTTCACACGATCACGCATCTGAGTATAATTGCTACTATTTACGCCCCAATTGCCATCGCCGAAGCAATGTCCTCCGTAAGAGGCAGAAATAACCAGCAACTTGTAACCTTCAGGCACCATAGTTTTATTCTTATAGATCAACTCGGCAAGTGGAAGCTGTATACCCTTTGTACCCGTTCCTGTAGGATCTGCAATGCTCTCTAAGTTGCCTAAACCAGACATTGTAGTGTACTGGTAGCTTTGTGCACAGTGGCCCAAGGGCATAATCTTCTTATTGTTGTCACCGACGTAACCGAGTTGAACAATATTGCCAGGCTCGGTGTTGAGGTCTTCCCAAGTAACGACAGACTCGTCATAACCCACGGCATTAGACTGACCTGCCACGACGAGCACCACATATTTATTATTGCGTTCCTCACTTGCGGTATAGCTCACCGTAATGGTTTTGTTCGTATTGTCAACAGTAACAGTGGCATCAGCATAGCCATCAATCTTGCTGGGCTTAAAGGTGGAAGGCTGTACATTACCATCCTCACTGCCAATAGCAGCATACACGCTACCGTCGTAGAGCACTTGATGCTCTGTCATGATGAAGGGTGTATTAACAGCATTTGCAGGCTTGTTAATCTTTACGCTGTAGGGATGATAGTCTGTGAGGTCCACTTTTTTGAAGTGGTAGGAGTTTGTGCGTAAAAGAGTACTTTTTACATTATCGTACAAACCTGCGCCTCTTCCAAATAGAGAAGCTGTGTGTCCGGCCCAATAGGTGGTGTTGCCATCAACATACTTGAGGAGGTAGTGGAAATCGCTGTTGTGGTTTGCATCAGTTGCGGTCTCTTCACTGATATCCATCAGTTCAAGAGGGAGGAATGAGGTTCCGTGGTTGCAAGAAAGGTAACCATTACCAATATATCCTACCTTTTGACCTGTGCGATAAGAATAGAGGTTGGTGCCATCCCATGCGAAGATGTTGTTTGTATCTTCAGTATCGACGCGCATCCATTTGTTGGTACCTTGGTCCGTGTCCTTCATATAGCCCAATCCGTTCTCGCACTGTAGCTTGATAAAGGAGTAAGTCTTTTGGCTAAAACTAAAAGTAATCGTTTTGTCTGTCGTATTCACGGCCACGTCACTAATATCCAAATCAGTCGATGAGAAGACATCTGGATTGGGCGTCACATCAAGTTCGATATAATACTTGTTGCCAAGCACTAAACCATTGCCAGCAGAGACTTCTATGGTGGCATCCTGATAGTCTTGTGGCAAAACGAGCGTATATTCATCCATCTTCACCGGCTCTACATCCCAGAAATATCCAACATCGCTTAAGTTAGATGCACTTGTTGCATTACCAGCATCAGTAGTGCAATTAGGTCTACCATACACGTATCGGTATTGAGATCCGCTATACCCAAAGCTAATGGCACAACCCTCCTGTCCGCCTTTTGTATGGAACTGTATGGATGCCACGTTATTGGGATAATCAGCCGTAGTAGACATGTTACCACCATTCGCCGTGGTTGATGCTATCTTTTGCGCATTATCGACGCAAGTAAGGTGGTTTTCGGCATCGTAGTAGAACAGCGAATTATATAATGTGGGGGTGGTTGCAAGGATGACCTTATTGCTCGTGAGCGTAGAAGTGATGTAACCGCCACCATTCAGACTCTTGAAGCGATAGAACTTGCCAGCTGTGGGCGTCTTAGCTTCCATCTCTTCAATTCGTGCCTTTGCTGACTCAATAATCTGCGAATAGCTGGATATGTCAATATCTTGCTTTTCAAGCTTATTCTTGATACCTCCATCCGTACTGGTAGTTATGCCTTGAGTCTGAGGCTTCAACTGAGTTTCTGCGGTAAATTTTGTTCCGCAAGCAAAACTAAGTCCCAAAACATTATTCGCTCCCCAATCTGGTGTGGTCATCACGTCATACTCTACACTGTTAATCGTTCGCTTAACAATACGCCACTGGCAAGGAGATTCGGAGAACTCAATATTGGACGATTGTCCCTTTGTTTTAGGTGCAATGAACTTACCGTTTGCTACAGAAAAGATGTAGAAGTAGCCGTCAGAAATAACTGAGGGTACGACATACCAGTTCAAGTTTACATCTGGGTTGTTCGCACTTGATACGGTGTATTCAGCACCGGTGTAACCTTGTAAGGTCACATCGGCTAATACAGGGTACTGAGTCTTATCTGAATAGTAAGCCATTGATCCACGCTGATTGCCAGTATTCTTATACTGGTACACACCTTCGTCAATAGCCCATGCACCGCTACTCCACCCTATGAGTGAGAGTAGAAAAAGTAATAAATAATTTTTTTTCATGATGTAGAGTTTATAATGATTAGTGTAATATACCTTATATTATACATACGCACGCAGACGCGCATGTGAGTGCGCGTGCGCGAATGCTGCGAATGTTGTTTTGGGTGCGCAACATGCTTATTTTCGGTTGGTGTGTTGCGCACGGGCGTTATACCGCCCCACTATTTTGGACGTGGCAAATGTACACATGTTTTTTTTATCTCCCAAATGTTTTTTATGATTTTTTATGAAAAATGTGTGTTTTGACGCGGAAGTGCACCATTTTGGGGTGTTTGACGACGTAGAATGGGGAGAGGAGGGGGAAAAAAGTTTCTGCTACGGAAACTGAGAGTTTCTGCTGCAGAAAAAAAAAGTTTCTGCTGCAGAAACTGAAAAGTTCTGCTGCAGAAACTAGAAGTGGGTTGTACGGTATGGGGGGAAATGCCTGTTTGAGGCAGCTGATTTTTTTTTGGACGAGGGGGACTGGGGGGACGATTCGGGGGGTGGGTGTTTAGAGAAGGTCGTAGTTCCAGTCTTTGAGGGCGCGCATCCAGTATTGGTTGACCAGTTGGATGGTGCGCTCATTGTATTCGTATTTATTCTTCTTGTAGCCCTTCTTCTTCTCGACGTAGGCTTGTACGGCTTTGCTGGCGCGGTCCCATCCGGGCAGTCCGAGTTCGCGGTAGATGCGTTCGGTCTCAGCCATGGGGTCTCGCTCGATGTCTTCGAATCTCACCTCGACGAGGTTGCCCTTGGGTATGTATTGCTTCTGGCTCTGATAGGCATCGTAGAGTTCGGCGTAGTTGCGCAGGATGTTGTGCTCCATGTCTTCGAGGGGGATGCTGTGGAGCTGGAGGGGCGCAATGGTGTTGGTGAAGAAGGACCGTGAGGACTCGAAGACGGTGTAGGGGTTTCGGATGAGGTAGATGAACTTAGCATTGGGGAACATCTCGACGAGGGTCTTCACCTTGCCCGTGTGTGGCGGGTTTTTGGAGAGATAGCGGAGGTCTTCGTAGCGGAGGTTTCGTTCTTCGGGATTTTTGGACTTGCGATAGAGTTTGGCAGTGTTCCAGAGACTGGTTTTGACGAGTTGCATGAACTTATCCTTGAAGTCTGCCAGTTCGTCGTCGGTGGCACGCTTCATGGTGAGGTAGCGGTCGCAATAGTCCTGCATGCGCTGAGGGAAGAACCAGAAGTTGTAGTAGGTGTAGGGGCAGGTGTTCTGCAGAGCGAACTCCTCCTCCTGTGGCAGGTCGGGTGCGAGCTCCATGTTGTCGGTGGGGCGGTGGCTGGGCATGAGCCATCCCATGATGGGCTTGAAGAGCCACTGCATCGCCATGATGTAGTGCGGGAAGACCGTCTGATAGGTGGTGGTGAAGCCGAATCGTGGGTCTTGCGCAAAGATGTTGTGGACGAAGGTGGTGCCGCTGCGCCAATGGCCGAGGATGAAGACGGGGTCGGCAGCGAGGGGCTTGTCGGCAAGCCTCTTGCGATAGCGGCGTCGCTGCATGCCAGCACAGGTGCTGAGGAGTCGGCAGACGAACTTGGTGAGTCGGTATTTGCCTTTCTTGACGACCAGCTGTCCGTGTGTGATGCTTTTGAAGGTCTTCCAGTCTGCGCCGACGAGTGTGTTGACGGGTAGTTTGCTAAATTCGATGAGTCCCATGAAGATGGTGTTTAGAGCAGTTTGTGTTTGTGTGGGCAGGGATCTATTTGATGATGCAGATTTCGAGTCCCTGACGAGAGAGTTCCTTAGCAGCCTTCTCGATGGCATCGTAGTGATCGGGGCTGATGCCGAGCGCAGGGAGGTCGAGGGTGGGGAGGGCAGCCTGGTTGATGTCGTCCATCTCGATGGGTCGCACGATCATGCCCACCGCCGAGGTGTTGTTGGTGATGGGGTCGATGAGGATGAAGGCACCGGTGGCTCGGTTGTGGCAGTAGGGGTCGAAGAAGAGCGTCTTGGCGGTGGTGATGCGCACCTGCGCGATCTCGTTGAGCTGGAGGTCGCAGCCCGTGAGCTGCTCGAGCGTGTTGACCTGTATGCGGTGCTGCACCTCGTCGATGGTGGCTCGTGTGGTGTTGGTGTTGTGCTTGAGGAAGAACTGCTTGGAGCGGTCCATGGGTTGCTCGTCCATCCAGACGAGCATGGTCTCGAAGCATCTGCCGATGTGTGGCATCGGAGCATCGGCTTTGACGATCATGTCGCCTCGGCTGATGTCGATCTCATCCTCGAGGGTGATGGTGACCGACTGCGGACAGAACGCCTCGTTGCACTCTCCCTCGTAGGAGTGTACGCCCTTGACGCGGCTGTGCTTCATGGAGGGGAGTGCCACCACCTCGTCGCCCTTGCGTATGACGCCGCTGGCAATCTTGCCGCAGAAGCCGCGGAAGTCGAGGTTGGGGCGCAGGACGTACTGCACGGGATAGCGGAAGTCGCTCATGTTGCGGTCGCGGTGGATGGGTACGCTCTCGAGAAACTCGAGCAGCGAGGGTCCCTCGTACCACGGGGTGCGCTGCGAGCGCTCGACCACGTTGTCTCCCTCCTTGGCAGAGAGGGGGAAGCAGGTGACGTCGTCGATGCCG
Organism: Candidatus Physcousia equi; assembly: GCA_018065005.1. GTDB lineage: Bacteria > Bacteroidota > Bacteroidia > Bacteroidales > Bacteroidaceae > Physcousia > Physcousia equi. Next base: position 36,739 of record JAGHUD010000027.1, on the reverse strand, counting down.
AGTCGGTGTGCCAAGGCGGTGTATTCGTCGGCGATGGTCTGGAAGGTAGCCTGGTCGAAGTCGACGAGGTCCATCTTGTTGACGGCAAGGACGATGTGCTTGATGCCGAGCAGTGAGACGAGATAGGTGTGGCGTCGTGTCTGGGTGATGACGCCGGTGCGGCAGTCGACGAGAATGATGGCGAGGTTGGCAGTGGAGCCACCCGTGATCATGTTGCGGGTGTACTCTTCGTGGCCCGGCGTGTCGGCGATGATGAACTTGCGCTGGTTGGTGGAGAAGTAGCGGTAAGCCACATCGATGGTGATGCCCTCTTCGCGCTCCGCCTTGAGGCCGTCGAGCAGCAGGGCGTAGTCTATCTCGCCTGCTCCGGCGTTGCCCAGGCGACGTGAGTCTTTCTCGAGTGCGGTGAGCTGGTCTTCGTAGAGTTTCTTGGAGTCGAAGAGGAGTCTGCCGATGAGGGTGGACTTGCCGTCGTCGACGCTGCCCGCCGTGAGGAGTCGGAGGAGGTCCTTCTTCTCGTCGGCATCGAGGTATTCTTGTATGCTGAAGCTTGTTGAGTTGTTGTTCATGATCGGGGGTTGTAGGTATTGTGTGTGTGTGTGTGTCGTGTTAGAAATATCCTTCGCGCTTCTTCTGCTCCATGGACGCCTCCTGATCGAAGTCGATGACGCGGGTGGTGCGTTCGCTCTTGGTGGTGGTCATCATCTCCTCGACGATCTCCTCGATGGTGGTGGCAGTGGACTCGATGGCACCGGTGAGTGGCCAGCATCCGAGGGTGCGGAAGCGCACCATGCGCGGCTTGACGAGGGGTCGCAGCTCTTGTGGCAGTCGTTCGTCGTCAGCCATGATGAGGTTGCCGTCGATGTCGACGCATGGACGCTCCTTGGCGTAGTAGAGGGGGACGATGGGTATGTTCTCGAGTCGTATGTACTGCCAGATGTCGAGTTCGGTCCAGTTGCTGAGTGGGAAGACGCGTATGCTCTCGCCCTTGTGGATGCGGCTGTTGTAGATGTCCCAGAGTTCGGGTCGTTGGTTTTTGGGGTCCCACTGCTGAAACTGGTCTCGGAAGGAGAAGATGCGCTCCTTGGCTCTGCTCTTCTCTTCGTCGCGTCGTGCACCGCCGAAGGCAGCGTCGAACTTATGTTTGGCGAGGGCATCGAGGAGGGCTTTGGTCTTCATGAGGTCGGTGTGGACCTTAGAGCCGTGGGTGAAGGGTCCGACGCCAGCCTTGAATGCCTCTTCGTTGCTCTCGACGATGAGGTTCCATCCGAACTCTTTGGCATAGCGGTCGCGAAACTCAATCATCTCGCGGAACTTCCATCGCGAGTCGATGTGCATGAGTGGGAAGGGCACTTTGCCGGGTGCAAAGGCTTTCTCGGCGAGGCGCACCATGACGCTGCTGTCCTTGCCAATGCTGTAGAGCATGACGGGGTTCTCAAACTCGGCAGCCACCTCACGTATGATGTGGATGCTTTCGGCTTCGAGTTCCTGAAGGTGTGAAAGATTGTATTCCATGTTTGCTGTGTATCTATTTGTTTTGAAGGATGAGGGCTACGACGCGGCTCACGCTCTCTTCGAGCGAGAGCTGGGCGGTGTCGATGTCGAGGTTGGGCTGCAAGGGTGGCTCGAAGGGGGCAGAGATGCCGGTGAAGTCTTTGACCTCTCCACGGCGTGCACGGGCATAGAGTCCCTTGACGTCGCGCCGCTCGCACTCGGCGAGGGGTGTGGAGACGTAGACCTCCTTGAAGTCTTCTTCGCCGACGATGTGGCGTGCCATGTTGCGGATGTGGCGTGTGGGGCTGACGAAGCATGCGAGGGTGACGATGCCGGTCTGCACAAAGAGTTTGGCTACCTCGGCGATGCGCCGGATGTTCTCGGTGCGGTCTGCCTCAGAAAATCCGAGGTTGTTGTTGATGCCGGCGCGCACGTTGTCGCCGTCGAGGATGCGGCAGAGGATGCCGCGCTTGTGGAGCTCGCGCTCGACGCCAAGCGCCACGGTGCTCTTGCCGCTGCCGCTCAGCCCGGTGAACCAGACGAGGACGCCGCGTTGCTGGAGGAGTGCTTCCTTTTGCTCTCGGGTCATCATCTTGTCGTAGATGGGATAGATGTTATTCATTGGGGGGGGGTGTTCAGAATGGCTGATTTGTTTGCGATGTGCGTGGGGGGATGGGTGGGGTCAGACGGGGACGATGGGCCATATCAGGGGGATGACGAAGACGCAGATGACGAAGACGATGATGTTGAGTGGGAGTCCCACCTTGACATAGTCGGTGAACTTATAGCCGCCGATGCCCTGGACGAGGAGGTTGGTCTGATAGCCGATGGGGGTGGAGAAGGCTGCTGAGGCAGCGACGCAGATGCACATGAAGAAGGGCATGGGGTCGACGCCCAACTTGTCGGACACGGAGAGGGCGAGGGGGAAGGCAAGCGCTGCGGCGGCGTTGTTGGTGATGATCTCGGTGAAGAGGTTGGTGATGAGGAAGAGGATCGCCATCATGGCGTAGGGTCCTCCGCTGGTGGTGCCGAGGGATTCGGCAGCGTCGATGATGAAGCCAGCGACGTAGTCGGCAAAGCCAGAGTTCTGCATGCCCTTGGAGATGGAGAAGGCGCAGGCTATGGTGACGAGCACGTCCCAGGACATGAACTTGGTGTACTTGCGGGGGTTGAACATGCCGGTCCATGCCATGATGATGGTGGTGATGCAGGCGAAGAAGAACATGTCGAACTTCAGACCGGGCACCCACTGCTTCATGAAGGGAAGTTCGCCTATCGTGGCACCGCCCACCAGGAAGAGGAGCAAGAGGACTGCGAGCTTGCGCTTGCCGCCCTGCAGCTGGAAGTCGTCTTCGTTGTAGCTGGAGATGAGGAAAGCGGAACTGTCGTGGTAGGCTTTGACGAACTTACGGTCGGTTTCGAGGATGAGCGAGTCGTGGTTGAGCATGCGCTGGTTCATCCAATCGCCGGTGAGGAGTTCGCCGTTGCGCCGTATGCTGATGACGTTGGCTCCGTAATGGCGGTAGAAGTCGAAGCCGCGTATGGTCTTGCCCAGTCCGGGGAATCGGCTTCGGAGCAGGACTTCGACACGTGTTGTGTCCTTGCTCTTCTCGTCCAGTTCGGCATCTGCCTCGCGATGGTCGGGCAGGAGGTAGTGGCTGTAGCAGATGAGATAGCTCAAGCCGACGATGGCAATGATGATGCCTATCTTGCCTATCTCGAACATGGGGATGCCCTCCATGCCGCTATCGAGCATGAGACCGTCGACGACGAGGTTGGTGCTGGTGCCGATGAGCGTGCAGATGCCTCCGAGGATGGTGGCATAGCTGAGGGGGATGAGGAACTTGGTGCTGGGCAGATGCATCTTGCGCGCCCAGTTGCGTATCATCGGTGCGAAGATGACGACGACGGGCGTGTTGTTGAGAAATGCTGAGACGAGGGAGACGCAGGGCAGGAGGCGCATGTTGGCCTTCTGGACGGTGGTTTCGCCCTTGGGCAGGAGGCGATTGAGCATTTGTTCGAGAACGCCACTGCGCCGCACTCCCTCACTGACGAGGAAGAGCAGCGCAACGGTGATCATGCCTTTGTTGGAGAAGCCTTCGAGGCACTCCTTAGGCGTGAGGATGCCGGCACAAAGCATCAGCACCACGCAACTGAAGAGGATGAGTCCTGGTTTGAGTCGGTCGGCTATCAATGCCCATATCATGAAGGCGATGCATAGGGCGACAAAGATGATGCTGAAGTTCATGCGTTGGGTTTATTCGTATTCCTGCCAGCTCTTTACCTGGATGTCTTCGGCACCCATGGTGCAGAACGCCTCGATGAAGGCACTGGCGAGACGGGCATTGGTGATGAGAGGGATGTTGTGGTCGATGGCGCCACGACGTATGCGATAGCCATTGGTGAGCTCACGCTTGGAGTGGTTCTTGGGCACGTTGACGATGAGGTCGAAACGGTGGTCGGCAATCATCTGCATCACATTCTCGCAACCCTCGACCTGCTCGTCGGGCCAGCTCACGGCGATGGCTTTGGCTCCGTTGTCGTTGAGGAAGCGGGCTGTGCCCTCGCTGGCGTAGATGGTGTAGCCTGCCTTGGTGAGCATGCGCGCGCCGTCGAGCATAGCCACCTTCTCCTTGGTTTCGCCACTGGAGATCATGACTGCCTTTTCCTTGGAAGGAATCTTGTAGCCGGTGGCAATCATCGAGTTGAGGAGCGCCTCTTCGAAGGTGTCGCCGATGCAGCCCACCTCACCAGTGGAAGACATGTCGACGCCGAGGATGGGGTCGGCATTCTGGAGACGTGCGAAGCTGAACTGGCTGCACTTGACGCCCATGCGGTCGATGTCGAACGTGGACTTCTCGGGCTTCGTGTAGGGGGCGTCGAGCATGATGCGCGTGGCGGTCTCGATGAAGTTGCGCTTGAGGACCTTGCTGACGAAGGGGAAGGAACGGCTGGCGCGGAGGTTGCACTCGATGACCTTGACGTCGCGGCCCTTGGCAAGGAACTGGATGTTGAAGGGTCCGCTGATGTTGAGCTCCTTGGCAATGGCACGGCTGATCTTCTTGATCTGGCGCGCTGTGGCAAAACTGATCTGCTGGGCAGGGAAGACCATCGTGGCGTCGCCAGAGTGTACGCCGGCGAACTCGACGTGCTCGGAGATGGCATACTCGACAACCTCGCCTTGTGCGGCTACGGCATCGAACTCAACCTCGTTGGTCTCCTGCATGAACTGGCTGATGACGACGGGATACTCCTTGGACACCTCGCTTGCCATCTGGAGGAAGCGCTGGAGCTCTTCGTCGTCGTAGCATACGTTCATGGCTGCGCCAGAGAGGACGTAGGAAGGACGAACGAGAACGGGATAGCCCACCTCGTCGACGAACTTCTTTACGTCGTCCATGGAGGTCAGCGCACTCCACTTGGGCTGGTCGATGCCGAGCTGGTCGAGCATGGCAGAGAACTTGTTGCGGTTCTCAGCACGGTCGATGCTGACGGGTGAGGTGCCGAGGATGGGCACGCTCTGGCGATGGAGCTTCATGGCGAGGTTGTTGGGAATCTGTCCGCCTACGCTGACGATGACGCCACGGGGCGACTCGAGGTCGATGACGTCGAGCACGCGCTCGAAGGAGAGCTCGTCGAAGTAGAGACGGTCGCACATGTCGTAGTCGGTGGAGACGGTCTCGGGGTTGTAGTTGATCATGATGCTCTTGTAGCCCAACTTGCGAGCGGTCTGCACGGCATTGACGGAGCACCAGTCGAACTCTACGCTGGAACCAATGCGATAGGCTCCTGAGCCGAGGACGACGACGGACTTCTCGTTCTTGTAGTAGTTGACGTCGTAGCCTTCAACGGCATAGGTCATGTAGAGATAGTTGGTGAGGTCGGGGTGCTCGCTGGCTACGGTGGGGATGCGCTTTACGGCGGGGAGGATGCCGAGCTTCTTGCGGTAGTCGCGCACCTGGAGGTTCTCCTTCTCCATGTTGCCTTCGTGCTTGTCGAGCACGCATCGTGCAATCTGGAAGTCGCTAAAGCCGAGCACCTTTGCCTGGCGAAGCACATCGGCGGGCAGGTCTTCGATGGCGTTGTAGCCCTGGAGTTTGTGCTCGTAGTCGACGATGTTCTTCATGCGCTCGATGAACCAGGGGTCGATCTTGGTGAGCTCTTCGATGCGCTCCACGGTGTAGCCTTCCTCGAGCGCCTGTGCGATGGCAAAGATGCGGAGGTCGGTGGGGTTGGAGAGCTCCTCGTCGAGGTCTTCAAAGCGGGTGTGGTCGTTGCCCACAAAACCGTGCATGCCCTGACCGATCATGCGGAGTCCCTTCTGCAGCATCTCTTCGAAGCTGCGTCCGATGCTCATGATTTCGCCTACGGACTTCATGGACGAACCGATCTTGCGGCTGACGCCTGCAAACTTGGTGAGGTCCCAACGGGGAATCTTGCATATCATGTAGTCGAGCGAGGGGGCTACGTAGGCTGAGTTGGTGGTGCCCATCTCGCCAATCTGGTCGAGGGTGTAGCCGAGCGCTATCTTGGCAGCAACGAAGGCGAGGGGATAGCCCGTTGCCTTGGATGCGAGCGCTGAGGAGCGTGAGAGGCGTGCGTTGATCTCGATGATGCGGTAGTCGTTGGTGACGGCATTGAAGGCGAACTGGATGTTGCACTCACCGACAATCTGGAGGTGGCGCACACACTTGATGGTGATGTCCTGAAGCATCTTGACCTGGTCGTCGGTGAGCGAACAGGTGGGCGCAACGACGATGGACTCGCCGGTGTGGATGCCAAGGGGGTCGAAGTTCTCCATAGAGGCTACGGTGAAGCAGTGGTCGTTGGCATCGCGGATGCACTCGAACTCGATCTCCTTCCAACCCTTGAGGCACTCTTCGACAAGAACCTGGGGCGCAAAGGTGAAGGCGCTCTCGGCAATCTCCTTGAAGGTCTCCTCGTTGGGACAAACGCCACTGCCCAGACCGCCAAGGGCGTAGGCTGAGCGAATCATGATGGGATAACCTATCTTGCGGGCTGCTGCCACGGCTGCGTCCATCGTTTCGCAGGCTTCGCTCACGGGCACCTTGAGGTCTACCTTGTTGAGCTCCTTGACGAAGAGGTCGCGGTCTTCGGTGTTCATGATGGCCTCTACGCTGGTGCCGAGCACCTGGACGCCGTACTGCTCGAGCACGCCGCTCTGATAGAGGGCGGTGCCCACATTCAGACCCGTCTGGCCGCCCCATGCGAGCATGATGCCGTCTGGGCGTTCCTTCTTGATGATTTCGGTGATGAAATAAGGTGTGATGGGGAGGAAGTAGACTGTGTCTGCAATGCCTTCGCTCGTCTGGATGGTCGCCACATTGGGATTGACGAGCACGGATCGTATGCCTTCCTCTCTGAGTGCCTTGAGCGCTTGTGAACCACTATAGTCAAACTCTCCTGCCTGACCAATCTTCAGGGCGCCGCTTCCGAGCACCAATACTTTCTTTAGCTGAGTTTTCATCTTATTTCTTTGTTGTTGATTGTTTTATTTGCGTGCAAAGTTACGGATATTTTTCTGAAAGACCAAAAAAAAGAGAAAAAGAGCAATTCTTTTTCTCAACGTCTAAATAATAATAAGCTGTCTGTTTTCAGAAAACAAAAAAAAGACACGAAACGCACAAGCGGTTTGAACTTTCGTTGTGTGTTTCGTGTCTCCATCTTTTTAGCTTATACTAATGTGATGCGTCTGATTACAAGCCGCCCATGGAAGCTGCCTTCTCAGGATTGTTCTTTGCCCAAGCCTCTGCTGCAGCTTCAGCTGCCTTCTTGTCTTCTTCGCTCAGACCCTTCTCCCACTCCTGCATGTCGGTTGCAATTGACATCATCTTGCCGAGATCCTTCTTTGCAATAGCCTCAGACAGGTCATCCATGTAACCATTTACCTTGCTCTCAACGCTGCCACCACAGCTTGCGAGTGTCATGCTGACTGCTGCCACTGCGATCATGAAAAACTTCTTCATATACTTTTCTTTTATAAGTTGGTTAAATATGATTTTTTCCGCTGCAAAGTTACGGCTTTCTTTTTGTTTTAGCAAACTTTTGTTTTACTTTTTTAGTTTTTGCGCATTAAATGTCTCATTTTGCTAAGCTGATGACCTGTGGAGGTACACAATGGGCAGGATTGGGGGAGGGGCGATTGGGCTGCGGCGGACTGTGGGTGTGGGTACACCTTATTATATATGTGTATGCGTGTATGCGCGCGTGTGGCGCTGCAAGTGAGAAAAAGCGTGTTTTGCTTGTGGGTGTGGAGAGAATGTTTTATATTTGCACTGCGAATGGGTGGTGGCGATGCTGTCGGCTGTTTGCAGAAGGAATGAACATTTTTTATCTACACAAAAAACAAGGAAGGCTATGAGCTACATTGGAACGTACAAGCTGACGCACATGAAGTTTCTGAACGGAAAACAAACCATCGAGGAGATTGTTGCGGACATGGATGAGGAGCAGCGCAGAGGGTTTCTGCACAAAATGCCGGAACGCATCATCGTGCGCGAGGACGGCACCATGACGACGGGCATGAGAGTGCCGGAGAACCTGACGGAGGAGATGCTGGCTGAAGCGAAAAAAGTTATGCCCGAGATGGAGATTATTGATGGGTTCCTCTTTCCCAACGACAAGGCTTCGGTGCAGAACTATAAAGTGGAAGATGGGAAGTTCTACCTGGAGAACACCAACAAGAGCGGAGCGTACGGACCGGAGCCTTGGCTGCTCGCGTCGACCGAGGTGGAGGGAGAAATCAGTGTGCTTGGCATTTCGTTCTACCAAAAGATGGACTAAGTGACATGAGATACGCGGAGAGTGAACTCATCATCAACGAGGATGGGTCGGTCTTCCACCTGCACCTCAGACCGGAGCAACTGGCTGACCGAGTCATACTCGTGGGCGACCCGGGACGGGTGGAGATGGTGGCTACACATTTTGAGAGGCGCGAATGCGAACTGCAGTCGCGCGAGTTTCACACGGTGACGGGCAGCTACACGACCAACAGCGGCGAGACGAAACGCGTGACTTGTCTGTCGACGGGCATCGGCTGCGACAACATCGACATCGTGATGAACGAACTGGATGCGCTGGCAAACATCGACTTGAAGAAACGAGAGGACAGGGATGTGCACAAGAGGCTGACCATCGTGCGCATAGGCACCTGCGGTGGACTGCAGCCCGACACGCCCATCGGCACCTTTGTGGCTTCGGTGAAGAGCATCGGATTCGATGGGCTCCTGAACTACTATGCCGACCGCAACCGGGTGTGCGACACGCAACTGGAGCACGCCTTCGCTGCCCACATGCAATGGAACCCCATCAAGGGGGCACCGTATGTGAGCACGGCTGATGCTGACTTGGTGGAACGCATTGCGGGCGACGACATGGTGCGGGGCATCACATGTGCCTGCGGCGGATTCTATGGTCCGCAGGGGAGGCAGTTGCGTGTGGCGATCGAAGACACTGAGCAGAACGAGAAGATAGAGGCGTTTCGCTACGGGGGACTGAAGATTTGCAACTTCGAGATGGAGTCGTCGGCGCTTGCCGGACTCTCTGCCTTGCTGGGGCACCGTGCTATGACGTGCTGCATGGTGATTGCGAACCGCTATGCCCAGGAGATGAAGACGGACTACAAGCGCCAGATGGATGATTTGGTCAAGATGGTGCTCGAACGCATCTGATGACCCAAAAGAAAAGGCTAAGACATGAAGGACTTGTTTTTCGTATTCGTAGGAGGTGGCGTGGGCAGTAGTCTGCGCTTCCTGCTGTCTCTCTGGTGGAAAGCGGCAAGCCAACGGCCTGTCTTTGCTGGTGTGATCTTTCCTTGGCCGACGCTTGCGGCAAACCTGCTGGGCTGTTTCCTTATCGGCGCGTTCTACTGTCTGTCTGATCGATGGGGTCTTTCGGCATCGACGCGCCTTTTGCTCACTACGGGTCTGTGTGGTGGTCTGACCACCTTCTCTACCTTCAGCTATGAGAGCATCACGCTGATGCGTGGCGGACATGCCGGACTTTGCGCGCTCTACGTGTTGGTCTCCCTTGCTTTCGGTTTTTTGTGTGCCTTTCTCCCCCACTTGCTCTTTTCGAAATGAACAGGGTGTCTTGGCGTGTCATATACACTATTTTAACCAAGAAATACAAGAATTACAATAACGTAGATGATCTGAGGCAGTAACATATTTAGTAATCCTTAAAATTCGCGTTATTCGTAGTTCAGCCTCATATTTTTTCTGCGAGATGTGCGATATTGGATGGGGAGAAAGTTACGGAAAGGTGTCGCAAAGCATAGATTTGTGAACTACGAATGGCACGAATAACCTACGAATAGGAAATTTTTTCTCCCTTTATTTTATATTCCGTAGGTTATTCGCGTTATTCGTAGTTCAGCCTCATATTTTTTATCACTTTATTTAATATTAGTAGGTTATTAGCGTTATTCGTAGTTACTCACTCATATTTTTTCTGCGAGATGTGCGCTATTGGATGGGGAGAAAGTTACGGAAAGGTATTGCAAAGCATAGATCTGTGAACTACGAATGGCACGAATAACCTACGAATAGGAAATTTTATCTCCCTTTATTTTATATTCCGTAGGTTATTCGCGTTATTCGTAGTTACTCACTCATATTTTTTCTGCGAGATGTGTGCTATTGGATGGGGAGAACGTTACGGAAAGGTATTGCAAAGCATAGATTTGTGAACTACGAATGACACGAATAACCTACGAATAGGATTTTTTTTTCTCCCTTTATTTTATATTCGTAGGTTATTTGCGTTATTCGTAGTTACTGCCTCATATTTTTTCTGTGAGATGTGCGCTATTGGATGGGGAGAACGTTACGGAAAGGGATTGCAAAGCATAGATTTGTGAACTACGAATGGCACGAATAACCTACGAATAGGATTTTTTTCTCCCTTTATTTTATATTCGTAGGTTATTAGCGTTATTCGTAGTTACTAACTCATATTTTTTCTGTGAGATGTGCGATATTGGATGGGGAGAACGTTACGGAAAGGTGTCACAAAGCATAGATTTGTGAACTACGAATGGCACGAATAACCTACGAATAGGATTTATTTCTCCCTTTATTTTATATTCGTAGGTTATTCGCGCTATTCGTAGTTACTGCCTCATATTTTTATTCCTTTATTTTATATTCGTTTGTTCATTTTTGGACGTATCTGGGGTAGTCTCTTTGTAGATATTTGCAGAGATACCACAAAGATATTTCCAAAGATATGGACTTCTGTAGTATCTTTGGCTGTATCTTATTTTGTAACCATTACATAAGTAATGTTACCTATATTCTATCGTATGTTTACGGCACGGAAACGAAAAAGGCATGTCTCTGCGCCTTGGGGCGATCAGAGACATGCCTTTGTTTTGTGGTGTGCGTGGTGTTACTCGACGACTACCTTTTTGCCACTGGTGATGTAGATGTGGCCAGGTTTGGTCTGGTAGACACGACGACCTGCGAGGTCGTAGACGGGTTCGTTGGTGTCGAGGGTGGTGACGGTTTCAATACCTGTCTGTGAGGCACCATTGTAATAGGTGATGATCCACTTCTGTCCACTCTTGTTGGTGTAGACACCAGCACCAGCTTGCTTCTTGTCGACACCGAGACCAGCCGTGCTGCTCTTATAGATGGTGGTGGGAGTGCCATCAATAGCAGCTATCTTCCAGACGTCGTTGTTGTTGACGATGTCCCATGCGTTGCTGCCACCACTGTAGCCTACGCTCTTGTTGGACTGTGCCGACTTGATGCGGTAGCCCGTCGTACCCTTGGTGAGGGTGAAGTACTCGGGATTAGCTGCCAGCGAATAGGTGGTGTTGCCGCCATCGGGCACCTCAATGGTGGTGAGGTAGAGAGATGCGTCTTCGAGACGGATGGAATAGCCTTCGCCTTCGAAGACTTCGCCTCCGCGCTCATCTACGTCAGCCAAGAGTTCCTTGACGAGGTCCACGTTGGGCGTAAGACCATAGTTGTCGCGAAGCTCCCAAGCAGAGCCTTGTGCAGAAGCGGTGGACTTGCCAAGTGCAGAAGAGACAACAGAGATGTAGCTCTTGGTGTTTTGCAGGTCGGTCTGGATGGTGAAGACGGGACGCGACTCGCCATTGATGGTGACATTCTTGGCAGTGAAGTAGAGGGGGTAGGGCTTCTCGCTGAGTGCGTAAGCATCGTTGCTGAAGCAGAGATACTTGCGTGCGTGTGTGTTGTAGAGATAGTATGCGTTGAACTTTTCGCTGCGGAGGAGCAACCAGTTGTTGGTCTCGTCGGTGATGTTGAGATGGCCTGTGGTGTTGAGCGCAGGAGCGTCGCCGCTGAGAACGAGGTCGCCCAGTTCGTAGATGTTGTGGAGCTGATAGTACTTGAAAGAGCTCAGCGAAGTGGTGGAGTTGGGCACGCCATACTTGAGGAAGGTGCCGTTGGAGGCCACGTCGACCATGGCTTGCTTGATATCGTTGGCATTGGTCCATGCGCCATCATTGTAGGCGTCCTTGAGGGGCTTGAGATCGGCAGTGCTATATCCGTTGAACTGATTTTCAAATCCGAGCATCTTCATCGCCTCGGCATTGATATCGTCGCGGGTGGCGTCGCAGCGGAAGTAGACCTCGTTGACGGTGAGGTATTGTCCGTAACCAGCGGAGAAGTAAAGACGGATGTACTTCTTGCCAGTGATGGGGGTGTTGAGGTTGACCGACACGCGGTTGGCGTCCTCGAGCGTGTAGGTGCCATTGGTGGTCCAGGTCTTGCGGTCGTCGCTCACCTGAACGCGGAGGGTCTTGCCACGATAGTTAGAGGCGCGTCCCTGATAGAGTGAAACCTGAGCCATCTCCTGTGCCATGGCTTCGTCGGACACCTCGATGTCTACGTAGTAGGGATAGTTGGTGTTGCCCGTACCCGCTGACCAGCGGCTGTGCCAATAGGTGTTTTCGTTGCCGTCGAGAATAGCAGAAGCAACATTGGAGGCTCCCTCGTTGGTTGCCTCGGAGTTGTTGGCAACCACCTTGAAGTTGGTGTTGGGGATTTCCTTGCGTGCCTTCTCAAAGTCCTCTGCCACCTTTCTCTGCTGCTCAGCCTTGATGGCTTGGTCTACGCGTGCAGAAAGTGCGTCGAGGGTGCTTTGGTCGATGGGGTTGAAGTCGGTGATGAGGGGCATGGTGCCAGACTGCGTGTTGGGGCTGTTGTGGTAGCCACCAGTGGACATAAAGAAGCAGTTCTCGAAATCTTCGGTCACGCCCTGTCCGTAGTCCTGACGGTCGCCATACTTGTCGCCGCCATCGGTGTGGCCGAAACCAACCTTGTTGGCGTGATACCACTTGCCATTCACCATGGAATGGAGACCACCGTTGCGGTAGTAGGCCTTGCGCTGCCACTGACCAGTGGGCCAGTTGTAGTTTTCGAGGAAGGAATACCAACCATTGAAGTAGTTGTTGGCACCAGACTGGCGGATGGTGGCAATATACTGCCATTCGGTGTCTTTGCCCTCAGCCAGATACCATGCTGAACAGAGCGTGTTGTAGTAGGTGATAATCTTTTTCTGACCAGGGTTGTCGGGGTCGTCAATTTCCACGTCGACCACCTCGGGACGCGCGTTGGTGATGAACTTCACCCACTTGCCAGGCACATAGTTCTTGCCATAGCGGCGCTTTGCCTGGGCACCGGTGCCTTCACTGCCGAAGCGTGCGATGATGACACCATCAGACCAGTCGAGCGCACCTGAGCGCAGATAGTCGGGAAGGTTGGGGTCATTGTCGGTGTTACCGTTGTCCCACATAGAGAAGATGATGGGATAGTCATTCTCTGAGTCGATCTGGATGCCCATGTAGCCGTGCAAGATGCCAAGACTCATACAGTAGGTGCCAACGATGGCGCTCTCCTCGGGAATCATCACCTCCTGGTAGACCCAATCGTAGAGACCTGCTGAGGGGACGGTGGGGTCGGTGGTGCTCCATGCACTGAGGTGAACGGAGGGAGAAGAGAGATAGTCGGCAATGTAGACACGCTCGGTGTTGGCGGTCTTGTCGAACTGCCAATAGAAGAACTCACCAACGGCAGCGGAGCCACTGGTGCATTCAATGTCGAACTTATACCAAGCGTTGAGGGGCATCTCTGTTTGATCCATGACGGTGATCCACTGCTGCGTGCCTGCCTTCATGCTGACGGTCTTCTCGGAGATCTTGGTCTTGTTCTCCATGCAGGTGACAACAACCTTGAAGGTGACGTTGCCTGTGGTGGTCAGCTGTATCTTGGCGTCGGAGGTGCACTTGGGGAAATGAAGATAGGTGGCGATATGCTTGGCTGCATCGGGCCACTTCTTGATGCTCCATCCGGCATTGGTGGGAGAATAGAAGTTGCCGTTGGCACCGCTGGGGCGCCCGTCCAATTCATAGTAACTCTTTCCGAAGGCAAGCTTGCAATTCTCATCGGTTACGTTGTAACGGTCGGCTGTGGGATTTGTCTTGTCTTTAGAATCGGCAAGCATGTTGAGCGAGACGCTGAACATGACCAAGAGCGTGAGCGCTCCAAGGAATGACTCTTTGAGTAGATTTTTGATCATGGGTTTAGTGATTAATATTGTTATTCTTTAACTTATTCTGTCATGTCGCCAGCAATCGTGAGGCGTACCACCTCATTTTTGGCATTCGAACGCACGGTTATGGTCTTCTGGAAGTGTCCCTGAAACTTTCCCGTGCCATTATATGTCACCTCAATCTGTCCTTTCTCGCCGGGTTTGATGGGCGTCTTGGAAAAGTTGGGGACGGTGCAGCCACAGCTGGCAAGCGCCTGATGAATGACGAGGGGTGCGGTGCCTGTGTTGGTAAAGGTGAAGACACACTTGCGTATTGGATCGCTGGATGGGAACTTACCGAGATTCTGCGTGGTGGCATCGAATTTTATTTCGGCATAGCTATCGTTGGGGTCTGCGGCAACCGCCTTGTCAGCCTTCATGGTAGTGACGTTGGTGCTTGCTGTGAGTGTTGTGGAAAGGAGGGCAGCCCCCATGAGAATTATAAAAACAGTTTTCTTCATACATTATATATTATTAATATGTGGGCACAAAATTACGGCGATTTTCGCGGATAAGAAAATTTTTTATGCTAAAAAGTGTTATTTCATGTCCATTTAGCAAATAAATCCGTATCTTTGCAACGCTACAGGTAGCACACAAACACATCTCACCACCGTTGACGCTGTCATGAACACCCCAAAAAGCACAACTGCGAAGTCAGAGAAAATCATTCTTGGCATCGACCCTGGCACCAACATCATGGGCTATGGGGTGTTGCGTGTGGTTGGCAACAAGGCGGAGATGATGGCCATGGGAGTTATCGACTTGCACAAGTTTGCGGACCACTACTTGAAACTGGGTCATATCTTTGAACGTGTCAGTGGCATCATTGCTGCCTACCTGCCAGACGAGATGGCCATCGAGGCTCCTTTCTTTGGCAAAAACGTGCAAAGCATGCTCAAACTCGGACGGGCACAGGGGGTAGCGATGGCGGCGGCTATTCAACGACAAGTGCCGATAACGGAATATGCACCCATGAAAATAAAAATGGCCATCACTGGCATGGGATCGGCAAGCAAGGAGCAGGTGGCTGACATGCTGAAACGCATGCTCAAGCTGGACGCCAAGGAGATGGATAAACACATGGACGCAAGCGACGCATTGGGGGCTGCTTATTGCCACTTCCTACAGATGGGACGACCCGAGTCGGAGAAGAAGTACAGCAGTTGGAAAGACTTCGCACGCAAGAGGGGGGTTATTTAGGCGGAAGACTGGATATGTGGACAACAGGACATTAGGATAATGAAAGTTTAAGATTGAGCGGTGAAGATTATTGAGATTATCAATGGAGTGACACGGCATCCGGAGAAGAGGATGGCGGAACCTGTCAACCTTTGCATCTGCGAGGGCGAGCAAGTGGCTATTGTGGGTGAGAATGCAGCTGGGAAGTCGCGGCTGATAGACATCATCACGAGCCGATACCCGTTGCTCATGAATGAAGTACATTATAATTTCGGAGCATCGGCACGACCACTGGTGAGCGACAACATCAAGTACATCACTTTCCGCGACTCCTATGGCGAGAGCGACACGTCATACTACTACCAGCAACGCTGGAACCTGCATGACATTGACGAGCAGACGCCAACGGCAGGCGAACTGTTGGAGAAGGCGGGCGAACTGCAACAGGCGACCCAGGAGTTGAAGGAACAACTCTATAAGATGTTCCACTTGAATGATTTGCTCGACAAATACATCATCACGCTCTCCAGCGGTGAACTGCGCAAGTTCCAAATAACGAAGACGCTGTTGGCACAGCCTCGTGTGCTCATCATGGACAATCCTTTTATTGGGTTGGATGCCGCCACCCGCCAACAACTGGACGAACTACTGCACACCATCGCCGCAGAGACGAAAACAGCCATCGTGCTCGTGCTGAGCAAGACGGACAATCTGCCGGGGTTCATCACACACGTTCTGCCCGTCAAAGGATTGCGCGTAGGCAATAAAATGACAAGGGAAGCTTACCTCACTCAACAGCCCCCCACCCCACAGCACGTGGTGAGCGAGGAGATAAAACAATGGATTGCGGAACTGCCTGCGAAAGACATCACGCAAGAGGCTTTTTATCCGCACGAGACGGGCAACATCCTGGAGTTTCGCAATGTCAGCATCCGCTATGGCGACCGCACCATCCTACACGACCTCAACTGGAAAGTGCGCGAAGGAGAACGATGGGCACTGAGCGGAGAAAATGGGTGTGGCAAGTCCACACTGCTCAGCCTGGTTTGTGCAGACAACCCACAAGCCTATGCCTGCGACATCCGACTCTTCGACCACCAACGCGGCTCGGGCGAGAGCATCTGGGAAATCAAACGACACATTGGATATGTGAGTCCGGAAATGCACCGTGCCTATCTCAAAGACTTGCCCGCCATAGACATCGTGGCAAGCGGACTGAGTGACAGCGTGGGACTCTACGTGCGCCCACGTCCCGAACAGCGCCAGCAATGCGAGGCGTGGATGAAGGTGTTCGGCATCGACCATCTTGCACAACGCACTTTCCTGCAATTATCCAGCGGCGAACAACGACTTTGCCTCCTGGCACGCGCCTTTGTCAAGGACCCCGAACTGCTCATTCTCGACGAACCGCTTCATGGACTGGACCTGCGCAACAGAGCATGGGTGAAGGAGGTGATCGAACTCTTCTGCCAGCGCCCCAACAAGACGCTCGTCATGGTGACACACTATGAGGAAGAACTACCTCCGTGCATCACACACCACCTCAAACTAAAGAAACATTAAGTAAGCAAATACATAGAAACAATGAGAACAATCCGTATCTTCGTTGTCTGCTTGCTCCTCATAGGGGCTGCAGTACAGACTCAGGCTCAAGATGTCTTCAATTATGTGCTCGAGAAAGCAGAGGGCATTGTCAACAACCCACACTCGACAGAAATCGACCTCAAGATTAACCAGTTCAAAGCAACAGCACTGCGCTATATCCCCACAGCGGGCATCCGCCTGCATGGTTCGGCAAGCGTGGAGACGATGGATGTGCAAGCTGTCGGCCTCAACGAGTTCTTGATGAAATATTTTGCTGTGCTCCAAAAGGTACCTGCCAAAGACAGAAAAGCCTACGTGATGCTCTTCGTGGAAGCAAGCCGCAAAAATGTGCTTTATCCCGACGAGAAGAACAGAGAGATCTCTGAGGCTTTCGTCAAAGATGCTGGCGGTCTGACTCCATTCAGTCTGAACACAAACTGGGAAAAAGCCATAGCTGAGGTGAATGCAGCACTCAAAAAGTAAGAAAGAACTTAAATCAGATATTATCACCCAAGAAATGCCATTTCAAACACGATATGGCATTTTTTTTGCCGATTATTTCGTTATGTGCATATTTTTGTGTACTTTTGCGTCCAATTTGGATACAAATGTCAAGCAGAACGTAATATGAAGGTAGCAATCGTAAAGTATAACGCTGGAAATATCTACTCCGTCATCAACGCCCTGAGGCGATTGGGAGTGGAGCCTATCCTGACCGACGATCCTGAAGAACTGGCTTGCGCCGACAAGGTCATTTTTCCGGGACAAGGTGAGGCAAGCAACGCCATGCGCTATCTGCGAGCACACAACCTCGACCGCGTCATCACCCAACTGCGCCAACCGCTCCTGGGCATTTGCATCGGACAGCAACTGCTATGCCGACACAGCGAGGAGGGCAACACAGACTGCTTGGGCATCTTCGATGTGGACGTCGTCAAGTTCCAACCCAAGGAGCAAGGACAGAAGGTGCCACACATGGGATGGAACACGCTGGAACAGCTGAAAAGTGACATCTTCAAAGGGTTTGAAGGCAACGAATACGCCTACTTCGTCCACAGTTACTATGTGCCACTTTGCTCTTGGGCAGCAGCCACAACTGACTACATCCAACCCTATGCTTCGGCACTGCATCGCGACAACTTCTATGCCACACAGTTCCACCCAGAAAAGAGTGGAAGCGTGGGAGAGCGCATACTGAAGAACTTCCTCGAACTCTAACCCCACGTGACATCATGATAGAAATCATCCCCGCTATAGACATCATAGGAGGACAATGTGTGCGACTGACCAAAGGCGACTACAACACGCAGAAAGTCTACGACAGCGACCCCGTTGCCGTTGCCAAGCGTTTTGAGCAGATGGGAGTCAAGCGACTGCATGTGGTCGATCTGGACGGAGCACGCAGCAAGCATATTGTCAACATCGACGTGCTGAAGCGCATCACCACAGAGACGGAACTCATCGTTGATTTCGGCGGCGGAATCAAGAGCGACGACGACATAGAGAAAGCTCTTGAGGCAGGAGCTGCCATGGTCACCGTGGGCAGCATCGCAGTGACAGACCCACAGCGCACGATGAGATGGATCGAGCAATACGGCGCGGACCGTTTCGTGCTGGGCGCCGACGCTCGCGATGGACGCATTAGCATCAACGGATGGAAAGAGGACACGGGGGAAGAACTCATCAGCTTCATCCAAAGATACTACGAGAAAGGCATCAAGCGCGTGCTTTGCACCGACATCAGTCGCGATGGCATGCTACAAGGTCCCGCCATTGAACTCTACAAAAACATCATGCAAACCTTCCCCGACCTGCAACTCATCGCCAGCGGCGGTGTGAGCGGAAACGAAGACATCATAGAACTCGACAAGGCTGGCATACCCGCCGTGGTCTTTGGCAAAGCATTCTATGAAGGAAGGATTCGACTGGAAGAATTGATCGTATGTTAGCAAAACGAATCATACCTTGCCTCGATGTCAAAGACGGAATGACCGTCAAAGGCACAAATTTCGTCAACCTGCGCACGGCAGGTGACCCAGTGGAGCTGGGCCGCTTGTATAGTGAGCAAGGTGCAGACGAACTCGTCTTTCTCGACATCACCGCAAGCCATGAAGGAAGAAAAACCTTTGCCGACATGGTGAAACGCGTGGCGGCAACACTGAGCATCCCCTTTACAGTGGGAGGAGGCATCAACGAACTGTCAGATGTGGACCGTTTGCTCTCTGCCGGTGCCGACAAGGTGAGCATCAACAGCGCTGCACTCCGATGCCCCGAACTCATCAACGAGATTGCAGCGCACTTCGGTTCGCAGGTTTGCGTCGTCGCCATCGACGCTAAGCAATCCGACGAAGAATGGATCTGCTACACCCACGGAGGACGACGACCCACCGACCGCCGACTGCTGGACTGGGCAAGAGAAGTCAACGACAGAGGTGCGGGAGAGATTCTCTTTACCTCGATGGATCACGACGGCGTGAAGACGGGCTTCGCCAATGAAGCCCTTGCACAACTGGCTGACACGCTCAGCATCCCAGTGATTGCATCGGGCGGAGCCGGTGCCAAGGAGCACTTCCGCGACGCCTTCACCCTGGGTCACGCCGACGCAGCTCTTGCTGCCAGTGTGTTCCATTTCGGAGAAATTGGCATTGCTGAACTCAAAGAATATCTGCACAGTGAGGGAATAGCAGTTAGACGAGATATTTGACAATAATACATATTTCTATGGAAATCGACTTCAAAAAAGGGGACGGACTTGTGCCCGCTATCATTCAGGACGCCAACACGCAAAAGGTGCTCATGCTTGGATACATGGACGAAGAAGCATTCAAGAAAACCCAGGAGACCGGACTTGTCACCTTCTACAGCCGCACACGACAGACGCTGTGGACAAAGGGTGAGACAAGCGGCAACTACCTCCATGTGGTGAGCATCAAGAACGACTGCGACCAAGACACGCTGCTCATCCAGGTGAAGCCCGACGGACCCGTCTGCCACACTGGCACAGACACTTGCTGGGGCGAAGAGAACACCAAGACAGAGAATCCCCTGCTCTTCCTTACAGAACTAAGCAACTTCATCGAGAAGCGACACGCGGAAATGCCCGAAGGCAGCTACACCACAAGTCTCTTCCGCGACGGACTGAACCGCATGGCACAAAAGGTGGGTGAAGAAGCGCTCGAACTGGTTATCGAAGCCACCAACGGCACAAACGATCGTCTCATCTATGAAGGTTCAGACATGCTCTACCACCTCATCGTGCTGCTCACCCACAAGGGGCTACGCATCGAAGACATGGTGGCAGAACTGCGCGAGCGCCACAACCCAGGATGGAAGAAGCACTAATAGCAGTCTATGATTCTTAAATACGAACATACGGACATCTACCAAGGTGAGCACATCGTTCTCAAAGACACCACACTGATGGCTGAGGAGGGCGAACTCATCTACGTTGTCGGCCCTGTGGGAAGTGGCAAGACATCGCTCCTACGCACCATCTACGGCGAAATAACACCAGAGGGCGGAACGGCTGAGGTGATGGGCGTGAACATGCTGAGCGTACGCCCCAAGCATCTGCCCGCGCTGCGGCGCCAAATCGGCATCGTCTTCCAAGACTTCCAACTCCTCTCTGACCGTACCGTCAAGGACAATCTCGACTTTGTGCTGCGCGCAACAGGATGGACGAAAAAATATGACCGCGAGCGACGCATCGTGGAAGTGCTTGAAGAAGTGGGCTTGCCCGACAAACTCAACCACAGACCCTACGAGCTCTCCGGCGGAGAGCAGCAACGTGTCTGCATCGCACGAGCCATCCTCAACACGCCCCGACTCATCCTAGCTGACGAGCCAACGGGAAACCTCGACAGCGAGAACGGACGCAACATCATCAAACTGCTCAACAGACTACGCGAGCATGGAGCCACCGTCATCATCACCACACACAACATGAAGTGGCTCGAAGAGGTGCCCGGATCGGTGTACCAATGCGACCGAGGCGCCCTGATAGGCAGAAAT
Source organism: Candidatus Physcousia equi (assembly GCA_018065005.1). GTDB lineage: Bacteria > Bacteroidota > Bacteroidia > Bacteroidales > Bacteroidaceae > Physcousia > Physcousia equi. Next base: position 15,883 of record JAGHUD010000027.1, on the reverse strand, counting down.
GACACCAAAGCGCCCGTCACCACCAAGAACGAAGACAAATAAGCAAGAAAACAACAACGCAAGATATGAAAGTAATGAAATTCGGCGGCACATCCGTCGGCACCCCCCAAAGAATGAAAGAGGTGTGCAAACTCATCACCTCACCCACCCAACCCACTTTCGTCGTACTCTCTGCCATGAGCGGCACCACCAATGCCCTCCTCGAGATCAGCGACTACCTCTACAAGAAGAACCCTGAAGGTGCCAACACCATCATCAATCAGTTGGAGCAGAAGTATATGCTCCACGCTCAGGAACTGTACGCCACCAGCGAATACTGCGAGCTTACACAGAAATTCCTGCGCGAAGAGTTCAACTATCTGCGTTCGTTCACGAAGATTCTCTTCACTTCGTTCGAAGAGAAAGTGATTGTGGCACAAGGCGAAATCATCAGCACCAACATGGTGACCAACTACCTGAAAGAATGCGGCGTGAAGGCGGTGCTGCTCTCAGCCCTCGACTTCATTCGCACCGACAAGAATGCAGAGCCTGACTTCAACTACATTCGCGAGCACGCTCAAAAGCAGCTCCATGACAATCCCGACTATCAGGTCTACATCACACAAGGCTTCATCTGCCGCAATGCCTACAGCGAAATCGACAACCTGCTTCGCGGCGGCAGCGACTACACGGCTTGCCTCATCGGCGCTGCCCTTCAGAGCGAAGAAATTCAGATCTGGACCGACATCGACGGTATGCACAACAACGACCCACGCGTAGTAGAAGGAACAAAGCCCGTGCCTCAGCTCTATTTTGAGGAAGCTGCCGAGTTAGCGTATTTCGGCGCGAAGATTCTTCACCCCACCTGCATCCAGCCTGCTAAGTTCGCTGGCGTGCCCGTCCGCCTGCTCAACACCATGGACCCCACGGCTCCCGGAACCATCATCAACAACGAGATGCAGCAGGGCACGCTCAAGGCAGTAGCAGCCAAGGACGACATCACCTGCATCCAGATTCAGTCGTCGCGCATGCTTCTGGCGCACGGTTTCCTGCGCAAGGTGTTCGAGATATTCGAAAGCTACAAGACGAGCATCGACATGGTTTGTACCAGCGAAGTGGGCGTGAGCCTCACCATCGACAACACGTCGCACCTGAGCGACATCCTAAGCGAGCTCAAGCAATATGGCACCGTGCAGGTTGAGGAAGATATGGTCATCATCTGCGTTGTGGGCGACCTCTCAACCGACAACGTAGGCTTCGTGACAAGAGCATGCGATGCACTGCGCGATGTCCCCGTGCGCATGATCAGCTACGGTGGCAGCAACCACAACATCTCATTCCTGGTGCGCAAGGCAGACAAGAAACAAACACTACAAGCACTCAGCCAATCGCTCTTCAACGCATAACGGCTGAAGATTGAACCCTAAAAAACAAGACCGAACATGTTCCCTATTGACAAATTCCAAACACTGCGCACACCCTTCTACTACTACGACACTGCGCTACTCGACAAAACACTCGATGCCATCAAGCAAGAAATCAGACCTGGCTATCATGTCCACTACGCTGTGAAGGCATGCACCAACCCGTTGGTTCTCGAGCACATTGCAAAAGCTGGCCTCGGCTGCGACTGTGTCAGCGGTGGCGAGATTGAGGCATGTATTGGTGCTGGCTTCAAAGCCGAAGATGTGGTCTTTGCCGGTGTAGGAAAAAGCGATTGGGAGATTGAACTTGCGCTGAAGGCAGGCATCGGTTGCTTCAACGTCGAGAGCATCCCCGAGCTTGAAGTCATCAACGAGATGGCAACACAGATGGGAAAGACCGCGTGCGTGGCGTTCCGCATCAACCCCAACGTGGGTGCCCATACGCATGCCAACATCACCACCGGTCTGGCTGAAAACAAGTTTGGCATTGCCATGGAAGACATGGTCGACGTAATCCGCATGGCACAACAGATGCCCGCCATCTGTTTCCGCGGACTCCATTTCCACATCGGCAGCCAGTTGCTCGTCATGGACGACTTCGAAGCCCTCTGCAAGCGCATCGGTGAACTGCTTGCCCAACTCGACGCAGAGAACATCGAGATCAAGAGCATCAATGTGGGTGGCGGACTTGGCATCGACTATCAGAATCCTGACGAGAACCCCATCCCCAACTTCAAAGCATACTTCGACACCTATGCCAAGGGCATCCAACTGCGCCCCGGACAAGAACTGCATTTCGAACTGGGCCGCTCAGTCGTGGCACAGTGTGGTTCGCTCATCACGCGCGTGCTCTATATTAAGAAAGGAGCCGTAAAGCAGTTTGCCATCTGCGACGCAGGCATGACAGACCTCATCCGTCCTGCCCTCTACGATGCCTACCACCTCATTCAGAACATCACGTCACAGACGGAGGAGCAAGCCACCTACGACGTGGTGGGTCCCATCTGCGAATCGAGCGATGTCTTTGTCAAGGACCACACAATGCCCCTGACCAAGCGTGGCGACTTGCTTGCCATCCGCTCGGCAGGTGCCTACGGTGAGATCATGGCTTCACAATACAACTGTCGCAAGCTGCCGCAATCCTTTGCAGACTAAACGTGACAAGAAAACGCTCAACAACCGACAAGAGAAGTGTTCCAAACCGTGCTATACATACTCATAGGCATATCGCTCATTCTTTGTGCGATATGCCTTTTGTGTAATACCACCTTCCGGAAGATTGCCAACGCAGCAACACAGACACAGCGCTCGTCGGCACCTGACGGCAAGCTGCCCGGCATCACCATCATCATCACGGCACACAACCAGGAAGAGCAACTGCGCCGCCACCTTCCCCTCATTCTCAATCAGATTCACCCGGACTATGAGGTCATCATCGTGGACATGAACTCAACAGACGGAACGAAGAAACTGCTGGAACAAATGGAAGAAGGGCACTTCAGGCTGCGCCACACCTTCATCCCTTCCTCTGCCTGCGACATCAGTCAGCAACGACTCGCCATCACCCTCGGAGCGAAAGCGGCACAAAAGCCATGGCTGCTCCTCACAACCGCCGACTGCGTGCCCATCTCCCACCTGTGGCTGCAACGAATGGGTGAAGCCTTGCTGCGCCACCGCTCAGCCATGATGGTTATGGGGCACACACGCTACAAGGGAGTCAAGGGCTTAGCCGGCAGGCGTATGTCCTTCTTTCGTCTTTGGCAAAACGTACTCACCTATCGGTTGGTGTCCAAGGCAGGACTCTATCGTAGCGACGGCACCAACCTGCTCTACAACAAAGACTTCTTTCTCTCCCACCACGGATTTGCCGACCACAGCAACCTCCTCGTTGGCGCCACCGACATCATGGTCAACCGCCACAGCACGCGCCACAATGCCGAGGTCTGCCTACACCCTGAAGCCATGCTGGAGCAGGAGATGCCGCACAAGTCGCACTGGAAGAACGACCGCCTCTTCTTTCGCCAGACACGAGCACACTTCAAGCAGCACTATGCCTACCGCCTGCGCTACTTCTTCAGAGTCCTCGTCCACGCATTGTTCATGCTCAGCCTCATCTCGTCGCTGGCACTCTCTGTCTATCTCGAAGCATGGTGGTTGACAGCGGTACCCCTCCTCCTTTGGCTCATCCACATCACTGCGCAGGGCATCTTCTTCAATGCAGCATCGCAAGCGCTCAACAACAGGCGCATCAATCCATTCCGCATCGCGTGGTTTGTCCATCTCATTCCCTTCTGGGATGCCTATACGGCGTTGCGCTATACCTTCACCGACAAACGAACATTCAGAAAGAAATACATCTAACCAATGGAATCCCTTCCCTTCATCGATTGGTGTCTGCACAACCTCACTCAGTATTGGGTCATCATCCTCCTGATGGCCATCGAGAGCAGTTTCATCCCCTTCCCCAGCGAGATTGTCATCGTTCCTGCTGCCTATCTGGCAGCCGCATCAGCAGCCACCACTGTTGTGGGGGCGCCCGTCAGCCATCTGTCCATTCCCCTCATCATCGTCTTTGCTACGGTGGGGGCGGTCATCGGAGCATTCCTCAACTATGGGCTTTCCATCTGGATAGGTCGCCCCGTTGTCTACCGCTTTGCAGAGAGCCGCTTAGGGCACATGTGTCTCCTCTCAAAGGAAAAGGTAGAGAAGGCGGAAGTCTACTTCAAGAAGCATGGCGCCATGGGCACCTTCTTCGGTCGCCTCGTGCCAGCCGTGCGTCAGCTCATCTCCATTCCTGCGGGTCTCTCGCGCATGAACATCCTCAAGTTTGCCACCTACACAGCACTCGGCTCTGCAATCTGGAACACCATACTTGCCCTCATCGGCGTCTATCTGGCATCCCTCGTCAGCTACGACCAGCTGAACGAGAAGATCAAAGAGTACAGCGTGCCCCTCATGTGGAGCATGATTGGTCTGGGCGCCCTCGTCGTGGCGTATCTCGTGTGGCAAGGATTAAGAAGTAAGAAGTAAGCCTATGGCGAAGAGTCAACGCATACTGTCCCTCCTCTTGCTCTGCGTCCCTGTCAGCGGTTTGCTGCAGGCGCAGACGCTCCGCGAGGTGTTCGCCGACGAAGAGCTCGACTCCTTGCCGCCCCGCTCGCTGCGTGTGGAACTTGACGCAACGGCATTTTTTCGCGACAACGAGTACTCCTCGCAGTTGCAAGACGGCTACTCGCTGCCAGGAATGCGCATGAGCCCTCGTCTCTGCTTCAATCCCCTTCCTGCACTCAACATTGAGGCTGGCGCATCGCTTCTCTTCTTCAACGGAGCCAACCGCTATCCCTGCTTTGCCTACCACGACATCGGCACTTGGAAGGGCAACCAATACCAAAGCGGGGCACACGCGCAGCCATGGCTACGTCTCGAGGGTAGATTCAAGCACCTCAACGTCATCGTTGGCAACCTCCGCGGCGGCAGCAACCATCAACTCATCGAACCGCTCTACAACGCCGAGCAAAACCTGAGTGCCGACCCCGAGATGGGTGTGCAACTTCTGCTGCATCGCCCGCATGTTAACTTCGATCTTTGGCTCAACTGGCAAAGCTATCAATTCGAACTCGACAGCCATCAAGAGGCATTCACCGTGGGGAGTAACACGCGACTGAAATGGCAACTCAAACGCCAACTCGAACTTTACTTCCCCCTACAACTGCTCATCCAACACAGAGGAGGAGAACAAGACACCACCAACCTGGGCGTGCAGACGCTCTGCAACGGTTCCGTCGGAGCTGGACTGCTCTGGAAACCCAATAAGACCTCCAAGCTGGACAAGTTGGATGCACAAATCAATGCCATCGGCGCCTACCAGCAAGCAGGGCAACTATGGACCTTCACGACTGGCTTCGCACTGCACAGCGGCATCAGCACCAGATGGTTCAGCCATCTCAATCTATCTGCCGACTATCTCTTCGTGCCCCACCGCTTCGTCAGTCTCTATGGCAACCCCTTCTACTCCACCCTACCCTACAAGAAGTCTACGTTCACGCAGGATGCACAGGGAGCCTACCACAAGAACTATCCGTTTGAATTGGATGGACTCCACACCCTCCACTTCAACCTCGGCTATGTCCACACATTTGCCAAGCACTACACGCTCGGAGCCGATCTGGAAGTCTTCCAACTCAATGCAGAACGCCTTCACGAGACCCTGTTCTCTTTCGGCATCTACTTCCGGGTGAACCCCACCTTCCTCATCAAACAGTTCTGACGCCACCACCCACTGCCTGCTGACTACAAGGCTTTTCTTAGTTGCAGCCGTAGAGATTTAGGGTATCTACTACGGAAACAAAGAACTTTGACTACGGAAAACACATTATTGTGGTCTGCTAAGGGCACTATATATAAAGTGGTTATTTTGTACTGGACAAACGACAATTTAATTTTGCCGACAAACAATAATTCATTTTTTGCCGGACAACATTAATTTTTTTTTGCGAGCAAACCCGTAAACAGGGAAAGCGCTGCATGTCATCGGACGACATGCAGCGCTTTTTTTTATTCTGTTATGGCTCGCGCACTTCTCGTGGCGCAAGCACCGCTGGTTAGCTGGACAGGCTTAGCGCGTCTGAAGGAGCAGCTTGATAAGTTCGGTGAGGTCCTTGATGCTCACCTTCTTGCTGTCGTCCACATCAGGCCATTCTGCACGCTCGCTGCTGCTGAGGTGCTTGACAAGGGCATCCACGTCGTCCATGTCAATATCTTCGTCGCCATCCACGTCGCCGAATACAGGCAAGATGCGCTCAACAGCAAAGCTGCTGCCATCATCCTTTCTCCAACGACCTAGACCACCAGCACCACCATCATTGAGATATGGGTTTGAGGTCAACGCAGGATCGACGAAGGCAATTTCTCCGGGACGGTTTCCATTGCCGGGCTCGAGTCTGAACTTAACCTGCAAACCAGCTGCGTCAATGTTGCACTTGTTTTGATTGTTCAGTGCCACTTCCTTGCCCGCAAGTCTGTTGAAGACGGTGAAGCCCGTGATGGGGTCGCCAACAATGGTCCAGAGATAAGCATCCGTGGCTGTGGTCACCTTGTTCGACTTAACATTAGGCGTCTGACCACTCACATAGTAGAGCATTCGCTTGGTGTCGGGCGTGTTGGCACGCAGCACATACCATCCAGTAGCCGTCTCGATGCTCTTTTCGTGCTTGAAGGGGAGGTTCCATTCGAGTGCTACATGTATGGTGTCGGCACTCTGCACCTTGCCCGTGAGTTGTTCGGGCAGTTTGAGTCCGAAGGGGAGATTAGCGCTGAAGGTCGGATAGTCGTCGCCAATGAGCACCACAGTAGTCTGTGTAGCCACCTTCGTCTCTTCGAACATGAACTGATAGGTCAGGTTGACGCGCTCAACACCATCGGGCAACTGCTCTTCTGCAAATTGGAAGATAAAACGGCTTCCATTATCGTTTGTATTGGCATTGTTACCCCAAATCGAAAATTTTCCGTCAGAGGTGTGCTTACCCAAGATGCACGTTCCATTCACGCCTTGCAACTTCATCGAATAGCCAACGCCATTCTGAACCAGCGCGAGAAGCAATTCGTTTATGGTGGCGCCGCTGACGCTTTCCTTCGCCACGCAGTAGCCTTGGTTGTGGCTGCTTGCCCAAGAACCTGAGCTGCTGAGCTGCTCGTGCAGGGCTACACCACCGGCTTGCTTGTTGTAGATATAGAAGTCTGTGCTTCCGGTCTTGCGCACGAAACACCACTTATAGCAGTCGAGTTTGGTGGAATCGATAGCCGTGTTGAAACCAGATTTTCCGCTTTCGTTGTTTTCATACACAACGAAACCATTGCCAGCATTGTTGCCGTTCTTCATGTAGTACCACTGAGCGCCATCGGCAAATGACGAGCCTACAGGAGCTGGTGAGAGTTTGAAGGGACCATTCCACACGAGTTTAGCCTCAACGTTGCCACCCGTCGTCAGCGTATCTTTAGGCACCTCGACGGTGTAGAAAGGGACGGGAGAGTCCGTAGCGGGGAAGGGCTCGCCGAGAATGCCCAATTCAGTCACAGTGGAGATTTCCACATCGTCAATCTTGATGGTGTAGTTCACTTCCACCACGTCGGGACGGTTCACACAGTCGTAGTTCACATCGTGCACCTCGATGCGCGAACCATCATTGCCAAATGCCTGCTGAGCGTCCCAAAGAGCCAAGTAGCTGCCGCGGTCGTTCCAGCAGTTCTGCGTGGTGCCATGCAGACGGAAGGTAGCATTGTCGGGACTCACAGGCAGCGCAGTGCCATCGGCACCTACCACGGGAACATCCTTGTAAGGGTTGGTCTGATAGGTGCTCTTCTGGTAGTCGAAGAGCGTCGTTACGTCAGCCGGGATGTTGTCGATGGGATAGAGCTTGAAGCGTGCATTTTCGTTGCGGTTCTTGCAACCCAGGACATAGTTGGCACCCTTAGCGACGTTGTAGAACTGATAGCCCTCCTCGTCGTTGCCGCAAACAACCCAATAGCCGCGGCTGTTGGTGGGTTCGGTGGCATCGGTGAGTTTCAGTGCGCCGTCGTTGTCGGTGCAGTTGAGCGTCACATAGCCGTTCTTCACCTTGAGGGTGAGGGGACGAGAGGAGGCACGGAACTTGCCATCGATGGGATCCTTCGATACGGGGAGGAAAGAAGGAACGGGAAGTTCCTCAACCATGTAACCCTCAATCTTCATGTCGGCATAGAAGTAGCTGGCAGGGATGGTCCAGCAGTTCTCATCGTCGAACTGGCGGTAGCGAACCGTCTTGATGGTGAGGTATTGAGGATTGCCGTGGAAGAGACTATCCTCCTCGGTGAAGTACTTACCCACCTTGATGGTGAAGGCAGCGCATTCGAAGTCGTCGGATGGCACGGCCTTAACTTTGAGTTCCGTGTTGCGAGCGTGCTCGAGGTTGTCGATGTGGGTGCTGTCAACAAGCGTGATGTGTCCGTTGCGCTGGTAGTTGTTCACGATGACCTTCTCGCTGCCGTCATGCACCCAGAGCAGCACGTCGATCATGCCACCACCGTTACTGAGGATGTACTGGTTCTGGTCGCTGTTGCCCGCAGGATCGCTGTTCTGGTAGTCGATCTTCGTACGCAGACGATAAACGCCCGTTTCGAGGCTGGAAGGTACGGTGAAGCTATGTGTAGCGCCGAACGCCTTCTCCTTGCCAACGTATTCGTTGTTGTCAGCCTCATCGAAGCGACCATCGTTGTTGGCGTCGAAATAGACGTAGGAGTTCATGCTGTTGCCCGTGTAGTTGGTGGTGACGCGCACCTCAGTGCCGCGCTTGACGGGGACGAAGTTGTCGAAGACCTCCGTCAAACCCGCCTTGCCATTTGCCTTCTTCACGAAACTGCCCTCGTTGGTCTCGACGGTGACGTAGTTGATCTGGCGATTGTTGTTGGTTGCCTGTTCTCCCTCCTCGAAACAAACGGCATAGTAGCCATGAGGCTTGACGTTGGGGCGTGCGCTATTGTTGATGAGGATGTCGTCGATGTAGACGATGAAGTCGTTCTCTCTCGTGTGGGGTGCCTCACAGTCCACCACCACGACGAGCGAGTAGATGTCCACCTTGCCGGCACACTTGATGGGGAAGACCACGTCGGACCAGTAGCCAGGGGCGGGCTTCTGATTGCCGAGCACGGTGAACTGCTCGATGCTGTCGGGCTGCGAAGCCCAAGTCTGCTCGTAGTCGGGTGTGTCGCTGCTGTGCTTTCCCAATCCGATGATCATGACGCGACCATCGATATCCTCGGGTCGGCGCATCTTGACGTGCACATAGCGTGTGGTGTTGTCGCTGATGTGATAGGGCTGATTCAGGTCGACACGCACACCGAAGAGATTCGAACCGATGATGCTGCGCTCCACGCCGAGCACGTGCTCCGAGGGGTTGGGTGTGTCGAGTGTGATGGTGTCCTGCTGGTTGTAGATATTCTCCACCACCTTGAAGTTGCCGAGCGAGGGGTCGTTGCGGAAGGGTGATTCCTCCCACGAGTCATAGATGCTGATGTTCTTATACTGCGATGCGTCCTCGAAGTCGATGCGCACAGCATCCTCCTGTGCAAAAGCTGCAAACGGCATAAACGCAGCAGCTGAGGCGATGATATATTTCTTGATATTCATTGTCGTGTGTTATTTGTGCGGTTATACCTTATTTTAATATACTCCTATGTTGCTGATGACGGGCACCGACTTGCAGTCGAGAATCCGTACGCGCACATAGCGTGCATTGACGCCGTTGCCATAGTTGCCCGTGTCGCCCGACTGCGGGATGATGCGCTTGTAGCCGATGGTGGTGGTGGGAACACTGCCGCCAAAGTCAGCCCATGCCTGGAGGTCGTTGGACGTCTGAATCTTGAATGCCTTGACGCGCTGTCCGAGTCGGATATACTCTTGCAGCACGACGTAGTGGATGCTGCGCTGCTGTCCGAGGTCGATGGTGATGTCTGCCTGTGTCGTGTTGTCGTCGGTGGCATAGTAGTTGGTCGAGTCGTTGTCGAGGATGTTCTCGGGCGCATAGTTGCCGGTGCGCGCTGCAGTGGTCTCATCAGCCACGATGGTGGCGCCGTTGGCGGTGGTGGCGAAGTCGTTGCCCAGTCGAGTGCGCAGCAGTTCTCCCAGTTGGTGCATGTTGCTCACGAGCTGGTCGCGCAACTTACCATTCTTGGCAGGGGGCAAGTTGAGGATGAAGGTGGCGTTGCGGCCCACCGTCTCGAGATACATCTTGAAGAGGGTGTTGGGCGCTGTGTAGCTGTCCTTCTTCTCGCCCCAGAACCAGCCGCCGCTGCTCTTGGCGTCGCTCTCGCCTGGGAGCCAGATCCAACCGTTCTCGTTGCCCGAAGCAGCCGTAGGCTGGTCGCGACCCTCCAGGCGGTTGTCGATACACCAGTTGGTGGTGCCGGCATAGCCTGCCTCGTTGCCAATCCAACGGGCTTCGCCGCCCACACCCCAGAGCACGCAGTTGGGGTTGCTCTTGTGCACCATGTAGCGGAGGTTGGGCACGTCATAGTAGGTGGCGCGGTCGATGCTGCGCGAGGCAGGCGCCTGACCACCATAGTGTCCGTTGCCACCATTGGCTCCGTCGAACCACATCTCGAACTGGTCGTTGCCGTATGTGGTGAGTTCCTGGCATTGCTTGAGAAACATCTCGGTGACGTAACGGTCGGTGCCATAGAGCGCGGTGCTGCGGTCCCAGGGTGAGACGTAGAATCCGTATTTCATACCCAAGCCTTTTGCTGCATCAGCAAAAGCCTTTGCCACGTTGAAGCCTGCGGGCGTGTCGTCGCCACTCACGCAGTAGTCGGTCGTCTTCGTGGGCCACAGGCAGAAACCATCATGGTGCTTCACCACGGCGATGCCGCCCCTCATGCCTGCGTCCTTGGCAGTCTGCAGCCATTGGGCAGGGTCTGGCTTTTCGGTGGGCTGATAGGTCGCCTTCGGTGTGTTGCCGAATCCCCATTCTTCACCCGTGAAGGTGTCCATACCATAATGGAAGAAAGCGTAGAACTCTGTTTCCATCCACTTCACCTGACGGTCGTGTGGAAGGGGGTGTACGGGCGCTGGCGCATTGTCAGGATTGTCCAGACGCACGTGCTTTGGCTCCAACTGTGCATGGGCTGCTACAGAGGCTGATAATGCCAAAGCGAGCATTAGTTTTTTGTGCATAAAAAGTTAGTATTAGTTTTGAACAAATAATTTGCGTGGCAAATTTAGCATTTTTTTGATAAAAACCAACAAAAAAAATGCTTTTTTTCCTTTTTTTATGCGCCACTGCGCAGCTCATGGCAGAGAAAGCGATACTTCCACGCGCCCAGCCATTGGCAAGGGGGCTCAACGGATGGTCAATTATGGCTAACATCTTCTCTTCAGAAACTTTTGGTTTCCGTAGCAGAAACTTTCGGTTTCTGTAGCAGAAACTTTTGGTTTCCGTAGCAGAAACTTTGGGTTTCTGCAGCGGGAACCTAAAAACACACCCTATGTGGGATGGTCGCGCAGGCAGAGATTGGCTATTTTCAGTCCTTTATTCCTCGTTGAGGAAAGCCTCGATGCGGTCCACCTTGGCAGCGCAGTCCTTGCCCGCTACGCTGTGGCTCTCGAATTCTTTGAGCCGCAGGTTGAGTTGCTCCATCCATGCTGCATCGTTGGCACGTTCTGCCTTCAGAATCTGGATCTTCTCGAACTGATGGATGCCCTCCACCAGTCGCTCGAAGCGCACCGACGATCGGTTGCCGGGATAGTAGTTGTAGGTGTCGCCTACGCCGAACTTGCGGAAGCGCGAATCCGTCAGAGGGTGCTCGTCCCAGTTGATCCACGACCAATGGAGATAGCCATCCAGTCCGTTGGCAGCGATGTGGATGGGCAGGAAGGCGGCTTCGGCAGGCAGCGAGTTAGAGTAGATGTTGGGCTCGCTCTCCGTGCAGCAGGTGTAGACGGTTGTCACCAAATTATTGTCCTTGCGATACTTACGCTCGGCGGGGGTGAAGCGTCGTCCCTGCGCCAACGCTACGCAGAAGTCGTAGAGCTTGTCGTTGAGCGAAGCGTGATAGTTGCCTGCCAGTGCCATCTTGAATCCGTTCGTTCGGATCACCTCGTAGGCAGCCAGCATCTGTGCCTCGCTGCGTTCGTCCATGGCGATGCAGGTCTTGTCGAACCAGCCTTTGGCTTCGAGGTGGCGGCGGAAGTCCTTCAGATAGGCATCCCAGAGCGCGTTGTAGTCATCACTGCCCGCTGTCAGAGCCCAGTCCACGTCCTGTCCAGTTGCCTCGTCGTGGTAGCGGAACTTCATGTCCCAGGTGACCATGGAGTAGCAGTTGATTTGTTTGTTGATGCCGCACTCGTTGCACAGTTCCACATACTTGTCGAAGTTGTCGTAGTCGAAAGCCCACGAGCCATCAGCCTTCCTTGTGGTCTCGATCATGGGTGAGAACTTGTCGTGCGACTGTTCTCCCCACGGTTCATAGAAGAGGATGGCGGTCACCACTGACTGTCCTGCCTTTCCCAAAGCCTGCAGATAGGGGCGCAGCGCCTCGATGTGTGCATCGCTCCATCGCTCCACGCCGTGATAGCGGCTCACGGCATAGGGCTGCTGCCAGAGGTCGAGGTGGAAGGTCTGGTCAGAGGGTGCTGGGAGTTGGCGGTCAGGGCGCAAGCGAGCAGTAAGAGGTATCTTCTTTTCATAGTTTCTTTGTTTACTTGGCGTTTGGTGGGCAAAGATACGCATATTGTTGCATACATCACCATTTTTCTGCCAATATTTCACAGGGTTTTTCTTCACGATCCTTCTTGCCCCGCTCCGCGCCGGCTTCCTCGGGAGCCTGCAAAAAGCGGGGCAACAGGGCATTTTGTGCATTGAGGATTTTGACGACTAAGGATTTTTTGCTACCTTTGCGAAAAAGAACAACAAGCCCCTCCCTCAAAAAAATAAACGATGGCACTATCCAACATAGAGAAGCACTATAACAAACACCCAGAGGACCTTCGCCTCACACGACGCCACGGCATGGTGGAGTTCGAGACGACCATGCACCATCTGCACCGCTTTCTGGAGCCCGGCATGCGCATCTTCGACATCGGTGCCGGAACGGGGCGCTACAGCTCTGCCCTCATGTCTGAAGGTTATGCGGTGAAGGCTGTCGAATTGGTCAAGCGCAACATCGATGTCTTTCTGCGTCGCGAGCCCCATGCCAATGTGGTGCAAGGCGATGCCCGACACATGCCCTTCATTGCCGACCATGCTTCCGACCTCACCCTCCTGCTCGGTCCCCTCTATCACCTCATCGGCGAAGAGGAAAAACTCAGGGCGCTGCGCGAGGCAAAGCGCATCACCCGCCACGGAGGGCATATCTTTGTTGCCTACCTGATGAACGAATACAGCATCCTCTCCTATTGTTTCGACCAAGAGCGCATCGGCGACCTCCTCGCCAAAGGCGTCGTGGACGAAGCTTTCCACATCAGAGCCGAAGCCGACGAGCTCTACGACTATCTGCGCCTCGACGACATCGACCGCCTCAACCTGCAGGCGGGCTTGCAGCGCGTCACCATCTTCTCGCCCGACGGTGCTTCCGACTACATTCGCACGCGCCTCAACCAGATGAGCGAAGAGAGCTTCCGCCATTTCATCAACTACCAGAAGGTCATCTCCGAACGTCCAGAACTCATCGGAGCAGGCAGTCATGTGGTGGATGTGCTGACCTATAGTCAAGAATAGAGCGGTGGTGATTTGATGGTTTGATACCACCATATCCCCAAGGTGCCTACGACTACTCTCTTGAAGCATCCAACAGTCAAGTTGCACACACGCACAGCTTCCGGCTTTTTGGTCAACCTTCCGAGCAGTGCTCCATAGGGTTATTTCTGACCGTTTTTATAATATTTTACACCAAGTTGCCGTTGTTGCCCTGGTCGTTGACATTGCCGTTGTTGCAGTTGCCAGCAGCAGGAAGGAACACGCTGCAGAAATCCGTTGTCGGTCGTCTGCTGATACACTGACACGAAGAAGGCACAGAGTGAGGTCATCATGTCATGCTGTTATTTTACCAGAGCGCCCGTCTGGACGCTTCACGGTCCGACGACCTATGAACTTGCCGACAGTCTCTTATCCATACTTGATGTCGGAGTGCATATCCTGTTTTTATATCATTGCCGAGAGTTTTCTTTTAAGTTCTGAAACGAATACCATGGTTTCAATGGGAGATTTGCTTTCAAGAGGGTAAGCCATTATCTCCTGCATGATGTCTGTAAGCCGCAATGGCACAAGGGCATGACCGTCTGTGTCTCTCTGACTATCAGTCAGAGCCTTGTCTGTTTTGCTGATTTTGTTGTCAGTCAGAGCTATTTCCTTCTTCCATCTCTCGAAGTCAGCATCATACAGTTCCTTGGTAACCTCCTCCGGGAAGGTGTCGGCTGGCAAGTCTAGGATGATATGCGACTCATCAGAGGGTACATCCTGACTATTCACTGGTCGATATTTGTCCAGGCTTGTCAGAGGGAAACCAACAAAGACGAAGGTTCCATCGGTAGTCTGCTTTGTCTTATGTCATTTTGGGTTGAGCTCTGCTGCGGCATAGCGCGACATCAGCCAAGCACTTTGTTCGTAAGCGCGGAGGAAAGAGCCTTCCCTGAAAAGGTGTATTCTGGAAAATGTGCGCGAGTCGCTTCGCGACATTTCTGTTATTATGATTTCTTCCAGTTTGGCCATGGTTATCTGTTGTTTTTTTGAGAAGCACTTATATACTGTCAGAGCTTGGGCGCATCTTGGGGATGCGCTGGAGCCCCGACAGTATATAAGTGCTGTAGGGTTGGTTCTGTTTGGGTGCTATCCTTGGGTTGGACAAGGATATGCACTCTGCAAGTTACTCAGCCAGCACCGCGCGCACAGAGTAACCGTTGTCGCGGCTGGCGCGGCTCACAAACTGGTAGCCCGAAAAGAAGCCCAGGTAGTACGCGTGGTTGTAGCCAAAAAGCGTAGAAGACCAGTAGTAGCCGAGGCTGCCCTGGTCGTTGACATTGCCGTAGTTGCAGGCGCCAGCAGCAGGAAGGAACACGCTGTAAGATGCGTAATCACCCTTGCCGGTGAATTTACTGCCGTTCACACCATTGACTGCTGTCCACTCTACATCGCAATTCGCAAGAAGTGCCTCAAGTTCTGCCTGTGTCGGCATACGCCATGCGCTGCCCCAGAGCTTGGTGGCGGTGTCATCGTCGCCAGTTAGGGCATCGGTACCGCTCTTGAATGCACCGTATGGATCCTGATCAATGCTGCCGCCCCAGCAGTAATAGCCACCGAAGCTCTCTGCCTTGCCGTCTGTTACGCCTACGTTAAACTCAGCGAACTTAGGACCACCTGCCCAGAGCTGTGACCAACCTACGTTAACATCGTTGCCGCCGATTGTTGCCACGGCTGTGCCGGTGGGGGTAGATGCAGGTTCTTCTTCAAACACTACTGTATATTCCGCACCTTTGTATGTTGCTACTTCTTCGCCATTCTTCATGACCTTCATGACCTGGGCGTTCATGCTCATGCTGCACACCAGTGCCACGAGCGAGAATAATATCTTTTTCATAATTAGTTAAAGCCCCCAAAGGGGAAATCTTTTTAATTGTTTCGGGGATTGTTTTTTAATTGTTAATACTTTTGTTACTTTACAAGTGTGCCAGCAGCATCGTACATCTTGCCATCCTTGCCGATGATGATGAGTTTGCCACCCTGGACATACTTCTTGCCGTTACGCTCGGTTATGACTGCCTTGTCGGCATTTACACCTTCAATGGCTGTTGGCACATACTCACCATAGGCAATAGTGAGCGTCTTACCCTGAGCAAGGACTACGCTTAGGACAGGTTCTGCCTGATCCTTCAAGTAGAGGACTGCGTGATTCACACCCTCTACGGTCTCATACTTGACGGTAGGCATATCCTCCAGCTTATAGCTCGTCTCCGAACC
>JAGHUD010000012.1 GCA_018065005.1 Candidatus Physcousia equi | reverse complement strand
CGCTGACTTTTTACATGTCAGTGAGAGATATTTAGGTGGTTATAGTAGCGGGGTTCCACCTCTTCCCATTCCGAACAGAGAAGTTAATACCGCCCGCGCCGATGGTACTGCATACCCGTGGGAGAGTAGGTAGCCGCCGTTTTTAAAGCAAAAAACCCGAGCATCAAATGATGACTCGGGTTTTTTGGGTTTTCATACATGCCAGAAGGAAATTATCCTCTACTACTATTTCACTGGGCTCACTCTTCTTCACTATTTATCTCGCACGCTATCTTCTCTACGATTCATATCGCATGCCATCTTCTTTATACTTTTCGCAGATGACGAACAAAATTACAACTGCGCGACATATATTTATTAATAATGTGTACCAGATAAGGCTAAATAGCGTATATTTGCAAGTGTTTGGAGGAACATTGTGTTTTCTCATTTGGTTAGTGGGCGCTCCTTCTCTTATACCTTATATAATATATAGCGATACCCAATATGGTACCCAAACATGCACCAATGGCATCTGCCAAGAGGTCCCACCAATCGCCGGAGCGGCAAGTCGTAAGGTAGGATTGGCAGAGTTCAAGGACACCGCCAAGCAGGGTGGGGATGATGAGACTGTTGAGCATACCTTTATAGGGAGCCATGCTGCGTTTGTGCATGTGCATTTGTTCGCACCTCATCACCACTGAGAGCCATCCATACATGACGAAGTGTACCCATTTGTCGAATAGTGGGGTGTCTGCAAGGCTCGGTACTTCTGGCATGGGCAAGAGTGAGAGGAGCGTGATTGCGGTGGCGGACAGTAGAGTTAGTCTATATTGTTTTATCATTCTTTTCCTGTAATTTTATTGCAAAACTATAAATATTGTATTACTTTTGCAAGCAAATCAATAACATTTGTAGAGTTATGGCAGAAGAAAGAGGAAAATTCAGTAGCAGAATGGGCGTTATCCTTGCGTCGGCGGGTAGTGCTGTTGGATTAGGAAATATATGGCGTTTCCCTACTGAGACGGGTCGTAGTGGCGGTGCTGCATTTATCTTGCTTTATTTGGCTTTTGTGTTGTTGCTTGCTTTACCCGTTATGGTGAGTGAGTTCGTGATAGGTCGTCATTCTCGTTCCAATACTGTCGAAGCCTATCGTAAGATGGCACCTCGCACCCCTTGGCTTGTGGTGGGACTGATGGGCGTAATGTGTGCCTTTCTGGTTTTGTCCTTCTATAGTGTTGTAGCAGGTTGGACACTTGATTATTCGTTGATGGCGCTTACGGGCAGCATCAGTGAGAGTCAGGATTATGGGGCGTTATTCAATAACTTTGTCAGCCATCCTTATCGTCCCGTTGTTTTCCTGGTGGTCTTTCTTCTGATGACACACGTCATTGTGGCGCGTGGTATAGAGTCGGGCATTGAAAAATTCTCTAAGATGATGATGCCTTTGTTGCTTGTCATCATCCTGTTGCTTGTGGTGCTGAGTGTTACGATGCCCGGTGCTGGTGAGGGACTGACGTTTCTGTTGCAACCAGATTTCAGTAAGGTGACGACAGATACCGTGTTTAGTGCGATGGGACAGGCCTTCTTCTCGCTTTCTGTAGGCTTGGGTTGTCTTGTCACTTATTCCTCCTATTTCAATAAGCAGACTCCGTTGATTTCTTCCGCACTGAATGTTTGCCTCATTGACACCTTAGTGGCCATCTTGGCAGGTTTTATCATCTTTCCTACTGTGTTCTCAGCGGGCGTACAGCCCGATGCAGGTCCAGGACTCGTGTTTGTCACCTTGCCTAATGTCTTCCACGATGTCTTCGATGGGGTGTCGTGGCTTGGCGATGTGTTCAGCATCCTTTTCTACATGTTGCTCTTGTTGGCGGCATTAACGAGCAGCATCTCCATGCATGAGATAAGCACTGCATACATCCGTGAGCACTGGCATGTTTCGCGTCGCAAGGCAACCTGGATCGTTACTTGCACTTGCATGGTGTTAGGTGCCCTTTGTTCGTTGAGTTTTGGTCCCTGGCAGGATGTTACGATTTTTGGTATGGGTATCTTTGATCTGTTCGATTTCCTCACCGCCAAGTTCCTGATGCCTCTTGGTGGCATCGGCATCTGTCTCTTTGTGGGATGGAAAATGGAGCGTGCTACGGTACGCGACGAACTGACCAATGAGGGGCGTAACTTAACGTCGCTCTATGGCATCCTGCTGTTTCTCATCCGTTACGTGGCACCTGTGTGCATCGCATCCGTGTTTGTGAACCAGTTGTTTGGTTGATGACGTGTGTTATTTTGAACACCTAACGATTCACTCGTTTCTCCATGCTCTTGCCACATAGTTGTGTTTAGCTCCGTCTTTTCCTCTTTTCAGGAATACCAAGAGACGAAGGGCTTGCCCAACAACAACCTTTCCGATACCCGGAGCATTGGCAGCCTGTGGATTCGTGTGGGCTATGGTGCATCTGAAAGTTGCGCTTGCCTCCAGTGTGAAAATCCCCTCTGGTGTTTTGGGCGGTTCTGATGTGAGCTGATAATAGAAGTATCCCTGTTCTTCATTCACATACTTCACGACAGCATCCAGGAGACCAAATGCCATGGCACCGTCATCGGAAGCGACTTGCCTGATGACAACAGCAGACTTGAATTTGTCCTCCGCGGGAATGATGGGGGAGAAGAGCACGAATTCGCCGATGCCGATTCTTACGTTGGGAGACTCTGCTACGAAGTGACGTGACAAGTTATCGAAGATGTGAAAATGCCTGTGTTTCTCGTCGTAGCTGTCTACGTATCCAATCGTTGGGTTGAAGATTTTCTCTATGTGCTTTTCCGAAAGAACAACCTCCGCAGCTCTGGCATTTCCCTCTTTTGAGGTCTTGACAAGTACATCAAACAGGCGTCCCATGATTTCCCATGGTTTGCAGGGGAAAATGCGACTATCGGCAAGCAACTCCTCACCTTCAGGTCCTATGAGTTTGACGGTTCTTCTCTTTTGCCTCTTTCCATCCGGCGTAGGTGGCAGATTTGTCTCAAAGATCTTGATGGCAACCATGGTCATGATGGATGATGACTCTTCGTACGCTTTCCGTTCCTCTGCGTGGTGCAGCAGATAGGATTGCAGATGACGTTCCACCTTATCCATAAGAGAAGAGTAGCAGCGTCCGTCCTTGCTCCGGTATCCCACCCGGTCTTCGTCGCGAAGCATTGATGGCCATCCCCAGATGTAGAGGAAGTTGCCAAATTTGAAATCGGGATACTTATTTGCCATCCAGAGGGCAACGTTCAGGATGAGTGAATGCAGCAACGAAGGGCGTTCGAGGGGGATTTTTACGTAGCAGGCAAGGAGTGCTCGTGCCTGTTCAGAGGTGAGCGGTTCGACAGCGTCTTTTGCTGTGTTCTGTTTTAAGTATTTGTAGATGTCCCAGCCTGTCTTTTTGGGGTGCTTGCTGGCGTTGTTCATGGATTCAAGCAGTTCGTCCCAGGAAGGTACTTTCAGTTCCTCATTTATTATTTCATTTTCGTGTGCCATGGCATATCGTGTTTAGTGTGGATGAGATGGTATTCTGATGCATAGTCTAAGCGTGATGTCATTCTTATATTTACTATAGATCGTTTGAAGGGCAGAACCTTGTGTCTCTCTGTCACCATAACAAGTGAGTCCGTACTTCAGTTCAAGCAGGAAAATGTTTCGGAGGAACTGGTATTGGAGGGTCCCAGAAAATCTCGTTCCCTTTCCGTAGAACGACATGGTTGTTGTGGAGGACGTGACATTGGGTTCGTAGCCATAGACGCGGGCGTTGTAGTCGTCGGTGTTGAAATACGTAGCGCTGATGCTTGCTCTCAGTGGCATTTTTGAAGAAAGGCCGTAGCGAATGGTCTCTGAAAAGGCGAAACCGCGACTGTTTTCAACTGTGTGCAGCAGTGCCGTTGTCTGGAAACGCCAATGTGTGGCTGCTGTAGCAATCCACTGCAATCTCAACCTATGGTGATGCTCTCTGTTTTTGCTCTGCATTTTGTTCTTTAGGGAGTAGCGTGCCGAAAGACTGTGATGCTCGGTGAGGTTTTGACTGAGCATAATCATGCCCTCCCAACCTCCACTGCTCGTTTTGAGACCATATCGGGGGTAGGGGTTGTAGAAGATGTCGGCGTAGGCATTGAGGTTCAGACTGCCGATGGGTTGTGCCTCGACGCTAATCGTTGCGCCCGTTTCGTTCTGCACCATGCTGTTCTCGCACAACGCAGAAGCATAGGTGCTATAGTAGGCCTTTTGGAAATAGCGTTGTGCAAGCGTGAACATCCAACGAGGAGCCGTTCTGATCTGAAAAAAATGAGTAGTGGCAAATCCTTGTTTCTCTGTGCTGTATGCGGATTCTCCACGTATAGACCAAAGATAAGTCTTATAACCGTAGTGGACGCCGATGACCCCAAAGTCAGTGCCCTGAGGGTAGTATTTACGGTAAGCATCATCACCGGGTTGGAGCTTGCGGTTGTAGTGTTGATAATATCCCGTAAGTCCCACGTTCCAGTCTTTGTTTGTCCACTGCAGATTTCCACCGACCAAGGTTGTTGCGAAATTGTTTTTCTTTTCGTATTCACTGCTTGTGCGGTGATAACCGGAGGTGACGACCGTTTTTATCTCATTGTTTTCGTTTAGTGTAGCATCCCCATTCCTATGACTTGCGAAGGCGGTGAGTGCAAAGTCTTGCGTGAGCTGTAGCGAAGCTGCTGCGCCTCTCATGAAATGTGTTTCGTCGGCGCTGTTCATAGCTCTTATGCCTTGCGCGGGACTTGCACTGATGGTGCTTTTGCCCATACTAAAGCCTTGGTTGACGACCAAACCCTCTCCAAATCCAAGTTGATAGTCGCCAATGACAATGCTGTTGATGCATCCCGTGTTCTGTAGCATGGCATAAGCTCCGTAGCTATCGATGCCGCGCTCTCCTGCATCTTTTTCCATCCTCAATCCTGCCTTGAGGTGCTTCGATGAGAGTTTGTAGCAAGTTTGGCTGCTGAGACGACTCCCTCGGTATCCGTTTTCGACCAAATAGCCTCTTCGATGATAAAGAGGAAGGTCCAGTCGTGTGTAGAGCTCATTTTTCATATTTGAGAGAAGAGGTTCTTTCTTCTGCTCCTGATGCTCGACGGGAGCGATGAAGACGAAGAGCGGTAGCCATTGGGCTGTGTAGTAGGAGATACTGGGAATGAGTCGCAATTCGAGGAGGGACTTGAGCCCGTTCACGCGTTCTACATAGTCGCGAATGTCGCTTACCTGTTGCTCGTTGAGCAGAGGCAGGACACTGAGTTCTTCCTTCGTTGCATTGTTGATGTCAATCGGGTTCTGGTGCAATTGTTCGAGTTCCTCGATGCGTGCTGCCCATTCGTCGTTTTCGCTCCATGCTTCGTTATCTTGTGTGACAAAGAGGACAAAATCGTCCCATGCGAATGACTCCTGAGCCTCTGACGCGGTGCGACAGAAGACAAGAAGGAAGAACATAAGCGAAAAGCGTTTCATGGTAACAAGCGGATAAGGTAACTATAGCTGCTCTGCCCAGGAACATAGATACTCCTTCGCTGCATCCACCTCATGCGTATGCACCCTGATGCCTTTCTCATGGGCACATCTGAGGAGGTGCGGAAGTTCGTCGGTAATGCCTGTTCCAAGTGCCTTGCAGACAGCCTCTTTTTGTGTCCACAGGCGTGTGAAGGCATAAGCAGGCGATGGATGCGCAGTGATGTATTGCATCTCGTCTTCGTTCATCGTATATCGTGCGACAGCTTCGTTGTAAGGTCGTATGCATTCTACATCAATGCCCACTTGATGCGTGTCGATAATGGCTGCCACCGCTTTTTTGCAGTGCGAGAGGTTGAAGTGGATATGAGGGTTGTTGGTCAGTTGCGGCTTTCCATGATCTCCTATGTGAAAGTCGAGCGCATGCTTGATTCCAAAATGTTCGCTCAACCCTTTTGCAAGCAACAGATAAGCCACAGCACATTCCACCTGCCCCATGCGAAACTTATATCGTAGCGCTTGCTCACGACGCCAAGAAGGCAGGGCTGCAAGCATCTCTTGCAGTTGCTCGTCGGTGATGCTGGTTATGTCGTCGCGGAGTAAAAGTATCATGATGCAAATGTACGCGCAATTTCTGTTTTATGCAAAAAGATGATGATATTTTTGTCCGTTTCGCCATAATTTTGTAACTTTGCGCACTTTACTTATTGAATTTTAGAAAATGGAAAGACTTTATATTTTCGACACCACATTGCGTGATGGAGAGCAAGTGCCGGGCTGCCAGTTGAACACCGTAGAGAAGATTCAGGTGGCAAAACAATTGGAACAGTTAGGCGTAGATATCATCGAGGCAGGATTCCCCATTTCCAGCCCAGGGGACTTTAATAGTGTGATTGAAATTTCGAAGGCCGTGACCTGGCCTACCATTTGCGCACTTACACGCGCCGTGGAGAAAGATATCGATTGTGCGGCAGAAGCCTTGCAGTATGCCAAGCACAAGCGCATCCACACAGGAATAGGCACGAGCGAAAGCCATATTCGCTACAAGTTCAACTCGACGCCTGATGAGATTATTGAGCGCGCCGTCGCTGCCGTGAAGTATGCTAAGAAATATGTGGAAGACGTAGAGTTCTATGCAGAAGACGCAGGACGAACAGACAACGAATATCTGGCTCGCGTTATAGATGCTGTTACCAAGGCAGGAGCCACGGTCTGCAACATTCCCGACACGACTGGCTTCCGTGTGCCTAACGAGTACCAAGAAAAGATTAAGTATCTCTATGAGCACGTAGACGCCTTCAGCAAGGGAACCGCCATCCTGTCCACCCACTGCCACAACGATCTTGGTATGGCAACAGCCAACACGGTGGCGGGTGTTTTAGGCGGTGCTCGTCAGGTAGAGGTTACCATTAACGGAATTGGCGAACGTGCTGGAAATACGAGTCTTGAGGAGGTTGCTATGATCTTCAAGACTCATCCAGACCTGGGCATCGAGACCAACATCAACACGCAGAAGATATACCCCACCAGTCGTATGGTAAGTTCGCTCATGAACATGCCCGTGCAACCCAATAAGGCAGTGGTCGGTAAGAATGCGTTTGCCCATTCCAGTGGCATCCATCAGGATGGCGTGCTCAAGAATGTCTCTACCTACGAGATTATGGATCCCAAGGAGGTGGGAATTGACGACAATGCCATCGTGCTCACAGCACGAAGCGGTCGTGCAGCATTGAAGCACCGCTTGAGCATCAATGGCGTAGAAGTGGATGGTGAGAAGCTCGACGCACTCTATCAGGAATTTCTTAAACTCGCCGACAAGAAGAAAGAGGTGACCGATGACGATATCCTCGTTTTGGCAGGTGCTGAGCGCTCCGCCACCAATGCCATCAAGCTTGACTTCCTGCAAGTGACCACCGGCATGGGCAGCGGTTCCAAGTGTGTGGCATCGCTCGGACTGGACATCAGTTCGCAGAAGTTTGAGGCTTGCTCAACGGGTAACGGTCCAGTGGACGCTGCCATCCGTGCGCTCAAAAAGATTATCCTAAAGGAAATGGTGCTCAAGGAGTTTACCATCCAAGCCATTTCGAAGGGTTCAGACGACACGGGCAAGGTTCACATGCAGGTCGAATACGACGGCCGTGTCTACTATGGATTCGGTGCGGACACGGACGTAGTTAAGGCTTCAGTAGAAGCATATATAGATTGTATCAACAAGTTCAAGAAGTAATTAGAAGTTCTTGCTCCGCCGCACATCTGTCACAGGCGGGTCAAAGTTAATAATCCAAATAGAGAATGAAAACGTTATTCGACAAAATCTGGGATGCTCACGTGATCGAAAATATCCAGGATGGTCCCACCCAATTGTATATCGACAGGCTTTACTGTCATGAAGTGACAACACCACAAGCATTCGATACCCTACGCGACAAAGGTGTCAAGGTGCTACGCCCCGACCACATCTATGCCATGCCTGACCACAATACGCCCAGCGATCAGCAGGAGCGCATTGATGATCCTATCGGCCGCAAGCAGGTGGACACCTTGGCAGACAACTGCAAGGAGTTCGGCATCACCCACTTTGCGATGGGAACCAAGGATAACGGCATCATTCATGTCGTTGGTCCTGAGAAGGGACTCTCCCTGCCTGGCATGACCATCGTCTGCGGCGACTCGCACACCTCAACCCACGGAGCAGTGGGTGCTCTTGCCATGGGTATCGGCACGAGCGAGGTGGCAGAAGTGCTGGCAGCACAATGTATTCTGCAGCAGAAGCCCAAATCGATGCGCATCAACATTGAGGGCGAATTGCAGTCAGGAGTAACAGCCAAGGACGTTGCACTCTATATCATGGCACAGATGACCACCAGCGGTGCCACCGGCTATGTGGTGGAATATGCTGGTAGTACCATTCGCAACATGTCGATGGAGGGACGTCTCACGCTCTCCAACCTCAGCATAGAGATGGGTTCGCGTGCCGGCATCATTGCTCCCGACGAAACAACCTTTGCCTATCTCAAGGGTCGCGAGTATGCCCCCAAGGGAGAAGCATGGGAAAAGGCTGTGGAGGAGTGGAAGAAACTTCGTTCGGACGATGATGCTGTCTTTGATAAAGAGGTGACCTATCGTGCAGAAGACATTGCCCCTCGCATCACCTACGGCACAAATCCCGGAGCGGGCATTGCCATTGACGGCACGGTGCCTACCTTCGAGCAAGTGGGCGAGCAAGAGCGCATTCAGTTGCAGGGTATGCTCGACTACATGCAGTTCCAACCCGGACAGAAGCTGGAGGGAACAAAAGTGGACTACTGTTTCCTCGGCGCATGCACCAATGGTCGCATTGAGGACTTCCGTGCCTTTGCCTCCGTTGTCAAAGGCAAGAAGAAGCACCCCGATGTGGTGGCGTGGATTGTGCCCGGTTCGTGGCTCGTTCGCCAGCAAGTAATAGATGAGGGCATCGACAAAATCCTGGAAGAGGCGGGCTTCGAGTTGCGCCTGCCTTCCTGCTCTTCTTGCTTGGCCATGAATCCCGACAAGGTGCCAGCAGGAAAGCTCTCTATCTCTACATCCAACCGCAACTTTGTGGGGCGCCAGGGACCTGGTGCACGCACCATCTTGGCTTCACCCCTTACTGTGGCAGCCAGTGCCATCACTGGTGTCATCACCGATCCGCGCAAGTTGTAGAGGGCATTGTGAAACATTTTTACAAGTCCACATGGCAGAGACTTCATCTCGTGCGTTTAAAAGCAGAAAACGCTGCGTCTTCGCAACGAGCACGCAGCAGAATCGACTAAATGTCCGAGTAGAAATCTGACATGCGCATGTGGTTACTTACCTAATATATATATAATAGCCTTATGAAAGAAAAATTCGATAAGATACAGTCTACCTGCATACCCATTGCAATTGACAACAACAACACCGACAACATCATTCCTGCACGCTATTTGGCATTCACCACGCGCGACCCAAAGTTCTATGGCGATGCCTTCATGCATGACCTCCGCTACGATGCCAACAACGAGCCCATTGCTGACTTCGTGATGAACAAACCTGAATTTTGTGAAGCGCCACGAAAGGGCGTACATGAAATCATTGTGGGTGGCAAGAACTGGGGCAGCGGTAGCAGTCGAGAACACGCGGCGTGGGCTATTGCCGGCTACGGCGTGCGTGTGGTCATCAGCAGTTCGTTTGCCGATATCCATCGCAACAACTTGCTCAATTGCTTCGTGCTTCCCGTCATCGTGAGCGAGGCATTCCAACAGGAACTCTTTGCCACGATTGAGAAGGACGCTAATGCTTTGGTCACAGTTGACGTGCCTAACCAAACTGTGCGCAATGAGGCTACAGGTAGTGAGGAGCACTTCGAACTGAACAGCTACAAGAAATACTGCCTAATGAACGGCTACGATGACATCGACTACCTCCTCTCAAAGAAAGCCGAGATTGAGGCATTCGAAAATAAGCAGTAATCGCTTTTCAAAATACAGTTTAAGGTAAAAAGAATGAGTTGCAGACGAATAGAAATACTCGACACCACCCTCCGCGACGGAGAACAGACGTCGGGCGTGGCATTCAGCGCGTCGGAGAAACTATCCATAGCTCGCAAACTGCTTGATGAGGTGGGAGTGGACCGTCTCGAAGTTGCTTCTGCTCGCGTGAGCAAGGGGGAGTTTGAGTGCGTCAAGGCCGTGTGTGATTGGGCTAGGACGGCTGGAAAGCTGGACCGAATTGAGGTCTTGGGTTTTTGCGACAATGGCGCCTCAATCGAATGGATAAACAGAGCCGGTGCTAAGGTGATCAATCTGTTGACAAAAGGCAGCGAGAAGCATTGCCGTGGTCAATTGGGCATGACTCCGGAAGCTCATTGGCAGAATGTGCGTCAGAATATTGCCATGGCTGTCGAACAGGGATTGGTGGTCAACGTCTATCTCGAAGATTGGTCTAATGGCATCAAAGACAACCCTGACTATGTGCTTGGTATGCTTGAAGCACTGCGTGGGGGTAACATAGAGCGCATCATGCTCCCCGATACGCTCGGCGTGCTCTCGCCGCGTGAGACCCACCGTTTCGTTGCCCAGATGGTGGAGGCCTATCCCATGCTTCATTTCGACTTTCATGCCCACAATGATTACGACCTTGCTGTTGCCAATGTCTTAGCAGCGGTGCAAGCAGGCGTCAGGGGAGTCCATACCACCATTAACGGACTTGGAGAACGTGCAGGCAATGCCTCCCTGTCGAGCGTGGTGGCTGTGCTCAATGATATGGCTGACGATGTTGAGGTTGGTGTCAAAGAACAAAGCATCAATCAAATATCGCGCATGGTAGAGAGCTACAGCGGCATAGCCACTGCCTCCAATACGCCCATTGTTGGAGAGAATGTGTTCACGCAGACTGCCGGTGTGCATGCCGATGGCGACAAGAAGGGAAAACTCTACGTCAACCCTCTTCTGCCTGAGCGTTTCGGGCGCAGTCGTGAGTATGCGTTGGGTAAGATGTCGGGCAAGGCCAACATTGAGCAGAACCTCAAATTGCTGGGCATTCACCTGAGCGATGAAGATATGCGTCGCGTGACAAAACGCATCAACGAGATGGGCGACAAGAAAGAACACGTCACTGTAGACGACCTTCCTTATATCATTGCCGATGTGCTTCACCACGACACCCCAAGCGACCGCATCAAGTTGCTCTCCTACATGGTGTCGACAGCCTATGGTCTGCATCCCCAAGCTTGTGTGAAGCTGGAAATCAATGGTCAGGCCTTTGAGGAGTCTGCCACCGGAGACGGTATGTATGATGCTTATGTGCGTGCCGTGCGACATATCTATCGCGACCGCCTCGGACGTAAGTTCCCTTGGCTTGCTAACTATGTGGTCACTATTCCTCCCGGCGGTCGCACCGATGCATTGGTTCAGACCACCATTACTTGGGAGTTTGAAGGCAAGACCTATCGCACCCGTGGTCTGGATGCCGATCAGACAGAGGCTGCCATTAAGGCGACAATAAAGTTACTAAATTTAATTGAAGAACAATATGAAGTTGAAGATTGCAGTGCTGGCCGGTGATGGCATCGGACCAGAAATTATGGAGCAAGGTGTTGCCGTGCTCAGCGCTGTGGCCGAAAAGTTCGGACACGAAGTAAGTTACAAGGAAGCACTCTGCGGAGCGCACGCTATCGACGAGGTGGGTGACCCTTTCCCCGAAGAAACCTATCAAATTTGTGAAGACGCAGATGCTGTGCTCTTCGCAAGTGTGGGTGACCCTAAGTTCGACAACAATCCCACAGCTAAGATTCGTCCAGAGCAAGGACTGCTCGCCATGCGTAAGAAGCTGGGACTGTATGCCAATATCCGTCCCGTCACCACCTTCGACTGCCTTATCCACAAGTCGCCCCTCAAGGACGAACTCGTGCGTGGTGCCGACTTCATCTGCATCCGCGAGCTCACTGGCGGTATGTACTTCGGCAAAAAGCAGGAGCCTCAGGTGAATGCAGAAGGCATCGAGGATGCACTCGACACCAACTACTACAGCCGCCCCGAGGTGGAGCGCATCCTGCGCGTGGGTTATCAGTATGCACGCCAGCGCCGCATGCACCTCACCGTGGTCGATAAGGCCAATGTGCTTGCCAGCAGTCGTCTGTGGCGTAAGGTGGCACAGGAGATGATGGGCGAGTATCCCGATGTGGAGACCGACTTCATGTATGTCGACAACGCAGCTAAGCGCATGATTCAGGATCCCAAATTCTTTGATGTCATGGTCACAGAGAATACCTTTGGCGACATCCTCACCGATGAGGGCAGCGTCATTACAGGTAGCATGGGCTTGCTGCCCAGTGCCTCCACCGGCAGCAGCACCCCCGTATTCGAGCCCATCCACGGTTCCTGGCCTCAGGGCAAGGGACTGAACATTGCCAACCCCCTGGCGCAGATTCTTTCCGTTGCCATGCTCTTCGAGTATTTCGACCTCAAGGAGGAGGGCGCTCTTGTGCGCGAGGCTGTCAATGCATCGCTCGACCAGAACGTCCGCACCCCCGAGATTCAGGTGGAAGGCGGCGCCAAGTATGGCACCAAGGAGGTGGGCCAGTGGATTGTCGACTACATCCGTAACAAGTAATACCCCTCAACACCGATGCACCGGCTCCGCAAACTCATCACAGCCGCATGTCTGCTCAGTACCTCGTTGGTCGCTGCCCAGGGCTATCAGGACCACGTCGACCGTGGTCTACACCTCGTTCAGTACGACAGCCTCGTCCTGGCTGAGCAGTCCTTTCGTGAGGCGATGAAGGCAGAGCCGGCGCATCGCAACAATGCCCTCCTCTTCCGTTATATCGGTCAGATTCAGGAGCGCACAAATCGTCAGCTCGAAGCCATCGAGAGCTACACCCTTGGCATCAATGTGGCAGAGAATGCCCTTGGCATACACACCACTGCCGAGAGCCCCATGGTGGACCTGCTCATCGCGTTGCGCCTCGACCGTGCCTCGCTGCACCTGCGCTTGGGCAACGACGATCGTGCCATCTCCGACTACAGCGATGTGCTCGACCTCCGCGCCGACCACACGGAAGCCCTCTTCTACCGAGCTTACCTCTATGCCAGAAAAAGGGACAACCGCCGTGCGCGTCAGGACTACGACCACCTGCTCCGCCTGCAGCCCACCCACGAGGAGGCTCTCCTCGGACTCGCCATTCTTAACGACAACGACCATCGTCCCCGCGAAGCCATGGAGCTGATGGACCGCCTCATACAGTTGCACCCCAACCACGCCACACTCTATGTGGTACGTGCAGGCATGGAGCAGGAGCGGCAGCAATACGAGACGGCTATCTACGACTTCACACGAGCCATCGAACTTGAGCCCGACAATGCCGAGCATTACCTCTCCCGTGCCTCTTGTTACAAGGTGATGAGGCGCAGCAAGCTGGCGCGACGCGACTTCGACAAAGCCCTCACACTGGGAGCTGACCGGCAACTCGTACTGCAGATGATGAAGCAGCCCTAATCCTCTCCTATAGGCACCATCCATACCTACATAACTCTATCCCCTCCGATGCACACCAAACGTCCTTCCCTTAGCGGTCAGCACCTTGCATATCGTTTTGCGTCCCCTTTCTCTCCACAGGGAGAGGGCTGCAAAAGCGCCTGTGCTGCTTCGTTCTCTGAAATAGGGGGGGGGGGCTTCCCGCCGCTATAATTTTAAGCGCTCACAGAGCCATAAAAGCCCTGTTACAGACATTCCAAACGAGTGTCTGCAACGGGGCTTTTTTCGTTTCTGTCCTTGTCGGGCAGGACCGTCGCTTCTCTCGGAATTGCGGAACTGCAGCAGATGCGTTTCAGTGCAGCCTGACGCATTCCTCCGATGGCATCGCTTCAACTGCAACAGATGATACCCATCCACTCCAGCACCATCTAATATAAACTTAATTCTGACCACTTGCTTAAAAAACATTCTAAACCCTATATCCAATGAAAAAACTTTCTTATTCCTGCTTTTGTGCTGCTGCTCCCTCTATAGTGCGGCACAGAGCCTCAAACTCAATCTTGGCGAACAACCCGTATACACCCAGGACAAGGTGGACGTCACCTACAACGACATCAACCTCCGCTTCCTCAAGAATTCAGCTATTCTGGGTGCATCTATCTATCGCAATGATACATATTTTGGAGACCACTTCCTCAATATATCAAGTACGAAGAATATTATAAAAATTGAATTTGAAGGAAAAAAGTCCTCTGTTACCACCAGCACAGCAGACCTCGTAGTTATCAAGGGCGATGGAAACTTCGAACTTGATCAGGCAGGCACTTCCCGATGGGAGGGATCTGCCAAGGAGGTGCGTATAGCAGGTGCATCTACCAGTACCGCCTACACCATCGTCACCGTCCGCATCTGGCTTGAAGGATATGTGGAAGGTGAAGAGACCGAAGACATAGACATTGTCAAGCGTCCTGGCGCAGAGGTGCATTACTATGCCCAACCCAACAATCTGCCATCCAACGGACGTCCCGTCACTCTGGCCGTCGTCAGCGACAGCAAGTTCCAGCAGACACTCCAGCCCTATCTGCTCTGGAAGACCCAGCAGGGCTATCATGTAGAGGAAATCTTTGCCGACAAGGTGGCGCAGGAGACCGGTACCAGCGAGGATGCCCTTGCCATGGCCATCCGCGACAAACTCATGGCGCTCCAGCCGCAGCCCAGCTATGTGCTGCTGGCAGGCGACAAAGACCAGGTGCCTCCCTTCAAGCCCCGCACAGAAATGGGAGGCGGTGCGGCTGCCGTGACTGACTACTTCTATGGCGAATACACAGGCGACCACTATGCCGAGGCTGCCGTAGGTCGTTTCCCAGCCAACACCTCCGAGCAGTTGAAACCCATGTTGGACAAGACGAAATACATGTCGCTCATTCAACCCGAGGAAGCCGACTGGCTCAGAAATTCGGTGGTGGTGCACAGTCCTTCCATGCAGCCCGACGGATTGTCCACTCAGGGTGCGTGCGACTATGGCGTGAGCTTCTTCAAGAAGTGGGAGGGCAACTCTGCAGAGGTGATCTTCCGCGCCAGCAAGACAACGGAAATCAACAATAAGCTGAAGGATGGATGCTCCTTTGTGACCTATCTCGGCCATGGTGACAAACAGATGTGGTTCGACGACTGGAGCATGCCAAACTACAAGGTCACTGATGTGCAGAAGCTCACCAACAAGGATCGATATCCCGTGGTACTTGCCCTGACCTGCCTATCCGGTTCGTTCCAGTACAGTTCCTACTATACCTGCATGGCAGAGCAATTCTTGCGCATGGAGAATGCCGGAGCCGTGGTATACGTAGGTGCTACACGTGAGTCGATGGACGGTGCCGACAACCTCTTCTTTGGAGGCGGCAGCGGTGCTCACCAGAAGTTCGAGCACATCGGTTTCCTGCGTTCGCTTTTCAATCCCGACAAGAATGACGACGAGTCGCAGCTCACGCGTACCATCGGTGATGCTGTCAATATAGGCAAGTTTGCCAGCCGAGTGCTCAACGACAATATCTTCCGCCGGTTCTCCGAGTTCTTCACCCTCTTTGGCGACCCCACCTATCAGCCCTACGCCACTGTACCCTTGCGCATGACCATCGATGCACCTGCCACTGCCACGGCAGGTCACAGCGTGGAGGTGACCACCGTTCCCCTTGCCATTGTGGCGATCAGTAAGGAGCGGGAGGTTATTTCCGTTGCTCTGGCAGACAGTCTGGGCAAGGCCACGTTGCCCATCCCTGCCGATGCACCCACCGGCAGTTGTACGCTCTACAGCAGTGCCCCCAACTACAACGACCTGCCCTCCACCATCAGCATCCTGCCTTTCGACGGACAACCCGAAGAGGCATCTGCCGTGCAGAAGCCTATTCGCGTGCAGTACGTCGATGTGGTAGATATGGAGAGTGTGGGCAGCATACTTCAGCATGAACTGACCAGTACACAGCCAGCTTCGCTCTTAAGTCGCCTGCTCGTTACACCATGGTTGCTGGTAGCAATATGACTCCGGGTACGACCGGCACCGAGTTCCAACACTGGAACACCTACAGCACGCCCGACACCCCTCGTGCCATCTACATGCGCAATGCCTACGACCCCTGCAGCTTCATCACCACGAAGTCGGCAGGCAAGGTGGCCTATGTCGAAGTGGACTGGCTCCATCCTACGGGTCAGACCGAGATCCTCGGTGTCTATGGCAGCACGACGCCCTTCACCAGCACCAGCCAGACCAACGGCACGAAGCTTGGTGAACTGCGCAAAGGCTACAGCAACCGTCTCGATATCAAGGGCAACTGGCCCTACATCCAGGTGCGTGCCGAGGACTACTTGGGTTTCTTCGAGAGACCTTCTGTCGACCAGGACGATGTATTCATCACTTCTCTCCGCATCGGATGGAACAAGCTGGACGATGCCGATGTGGATGCCAACGGCAAGGTGGATGTGGACGACGTACCTGCTTTGAGCAGAATAATAGCAACAGGAAACTCCACACCCGATGGCGACGTCAACTGCGATGGGCGTGTCACCATCGCCGATATGGTTCGCCTCGTTGATGTCCTGAAAAAATAAGAACAACAGATTGACATCGAGTTCACATCAGATTAGCGAAGCACTCAAACTCTGACTCTGGAATCCGTAAGATTTTCTTTTGAAAGTTTTGCGGATTCCTTTTTTTTGCCTATTTTTGCAAAAACAAAATAGTGAAGCCCATGCTACAGGTAGCCAATCCCATCTACGACATTGTGTTCAAGTATCTCATGGAGGACGAGCGCGTGGCTAAGACCATTCTCTCTGCTTTGCTGCAGAAGGAGGTGGTGGAGGTGGAGCAACGCCGCAACGAGTATGCCAACAGCAACCGTGATGGCCTTTCCATTTTCCGCATCGATTTCGGCGCCAAGGTGCGCGATGAGGATGGCAGCCTAAAGTTAATTCTCATTGAGTTGCAGAAGACCTGGCTGGAGACAGAGACTTTGCGTTTCCGTCAGTATCTGGCAACACACTATGCCAACGCAGAGAATATCTACAAGAATGACCGTCATGGCTATGCCATCCCTATGGTGACGGTGTATCTGCTCGGCCATAAAGTAGGCCAGATAGAGGAACCCATTCTCTACGTCAAACGTAAGTCGTACGACTACGAAGGCCGTGAGGTGACCAAAGGGATTCCCGACCCCTTTGTGGACAGTCTGACGCACGACAGTATTATTGTGCAGATCCCTCGTCTGCATGGTCAGGTGAACAACCGACTGGAGGAAGTGCTCAACGTCTTTGACCAGGAACGCAGGGATGTGAACCACCAGACGCTCACTATCGATGAGACTCTCTATGCCGAAGACTCCGATGTGATGTATATCCTCCGTCGTCTCAAGGAAGCCGCTTCAGACAGTAAGTTGCGTCATGACATGAATGTGGAGGATGAGTACTTCAGTGCTATCGAACATCGTGACACGGAGATACTCATGCGCGATAAACAACTTGCCGAGCAGAAGACCCAGTTGGATGAGCAGAAGACCCAGTTGGATGAGCAGAAGACTCAGTTGGATGAGCAGAAGACTCAGTTGAAAGCTTCTGTGAGGTTGATGCTATCGAATAACATCCCGGCTGAAGTGATTGCACAAACCTTGGGATTGAACAAAGAGGAAGTGGAAGCTTTCTTAGCGTGCGAATAAAGAAGGTGAGTGATACTCGATGTGTAAGAGAAATGTTGATTTCACTATCATTTTGACATCCAAAAATAGCAACAAAAAAGTGCCCGGAAAATCGTAAAAACGAGTTCTCGGGCTATTTTTTTACGGCTGCATCATGTAATTTTATTTTCTCAAACAGAATTTTTTGGTTTCTGCAGCAGAAAATCTTAGTTTCTGCTACAGAAATTTTCGTTTTCTTCTGCGGGAAAAACACAGAATTCGATAAGAAATCATGGTAGATTCAAGCATTCATATCATCTAACTAACAGATATTGAAGTATCGAAAATGGTAATTGATGGTATGAAAAACTACGTCAAGGAGGCTGTTCCTTGACCGCTGGACGTGCTGTGAGAGGATTGTGAAAACCAAAATGTAAGCAATGTACATTGATTTGTAGGCAAAATGTCATTCTTGATTTTCGCAAATAGCGTGTCACTCATCGAGCTACACGCTATTTGATAGTGTTTTGTTATGTCTTTACTTATCAGTCTCACAGGGCTCCTCGAATATCAACACATCTGCATATCAGATTCTGATGTTAGCGCGTAAACGATAAGAATACGTTATTGAGGTAGTAAAGATAACAAAAACAGAAATCGATAAATGCTATTTTCAGTTGCCAAACATCTTTCATGCAGTTCCTTTATTGATTTTATACCAAATAATAATATTTGCTTTATCATTGAGCATCAGATGCTTATGTGTAATTTTGGTGCAACTTTTTTATAGTAAAAATGCACCAAGATTTATAACCTCTTTTACATTGTGTGGCAACCAATATTCCAACTTCTTATTTTCTCTCAATTCCATCAGCAATCTGCCCATAATGTTGGGACCGACATACATATCACCTTTGGTCTTGACACCCCATCCATTTGGTCTTGATTGTTCCTCGTCAGCCTTCTTGTCTTGCAGTTCCACAATGTACTTTCCCTTGGTTCTCTCCAATTCTTCCCTGAACTCTGGACACTGCTCATACTTCAGTTGTAGGCAATATTTCATTGCGTCAATAATCATTGCTCCCCAATCATCCCTACGATGCCCACCTAACTTCTGATAGTGCTTGTCTGTCATCTTTGGTGAGTTGGAATGATAGACTGCTTGGATGGATTCTTTTGTGGCAAACTTCATTGTTTGGAACAGATGCTCACTGCTCTTGAAAGGCACTCCATTGACCATCAAAGGACACGCAGACATATTGGAGAGTATCCAATGGTCATCTGTTTTCTTCTGAAAGAATACAGACTCTGAAATAGGATATTCTTGGTCTCCAACGTATTCCGGATAGAACTCTTGGATGAACTCAAATATACCAGAAGAACTTTTTGACTTATTATTCATTACTATACTTCTTTTCTGCTAACAAGAACCCACTTGCCTTTATCTTCCTTAATTTCTATTTGTTCTCTCTTGACAATGCGAATATTTGAGGCATCAAATACAGCAATGTTCTTTGCTCCATCTGGTGTGGTCTGTGCAGTAGGCCATACGTTATAGAGAATACCAATACTATTAAGGAATTCTGCTGATGCTTTCTCTTCTGCAAATCCAGCCTTCTTTGCTCCAGTAAGAGTTGTTCCTATCCACTTTCTGAACTCCTTGCCCTTAGCAATTACCTTGTTTGGGATAGATATACCAAGTTTCTCCTCTACCGTCTTAATGATAATAGGAGATACAGGCAATGCAGATACAATATGGTTATTCAAGTTTCGCAAGTTCCTTAACTCGCCATTTTTAGTTCATAAATCCGTATAAAATGCTGAAGTTTATCAGAACGGTTGATAAGAGTCTCGAAGAT
>JAGHUD010000032.1 GCA_018065005.1 Candidatus Physcousia equi | reverse complement strand
GATTAAAATAGTATATGCTTTTGTTTTGTTGATTTATTCATTTTATTTTGTTTTAATAATTTCGTTTTGTTGATTTATTAAATTCTTAAAATATGTAAATGTAAATTGCTTCTGCTGCTCTAATCAATCGTATTTGCATGCTTCTTTCGCAGCTCATCGACTGCCCGAACGGCTCATTTCGCGCGATTCTCAGAGAGGAATCATCTGTGTTAACCCCCTCATATTATAGTCGCTACGCCCCATTTTTTCTGTACAGATTTTATTCAGAAATAGAATAAAATTTCAGTTTTAATGCCCAAAAATACTCCAAAATGCCCAATTTCTCTTCCTCAAACGCACTCCAGACTCTCATTTTCTTGCATGACACGTCAAGTATTTACATTTTTATAGAACTTTTGCTTTTATTATCGGTTAAAGTAAAGATTAAATGGTTCATTTACAGCGTTTCTTCAGATCAAACCAGGTAATGCTTTCTCAATATAAAAACCGCCCATTTTGCCTTTTTCTCCGCCTTTTGTAGCAGCTTTTATCTCTTGCGTGGAAGGCTCCTGAATCACTCCCCCACCCCACTGTTTTCGGAAAGGATCCTACGCGCAGCTATGGAAAATCTGTCCTAAAGAGCGGCATACGACACACTTGGGCACACGCTTAGAAAAACAAAAAAAGCCCATACAGATCGGCAGAAACGCTACTGTAGGGCTTTTGCAATTGTGCAGCTCTGTAGAGAAGAAATGGGGATTACTAATGGAGGATAAAATAGACCAGTTCACAGAGCAAATCACCGGGCGAAGCATGGCAACTACCCACACCTTTTCCCTTCGCATCAGTGCGACGAATCTCTGCCAGAATCTGCATAACCTTTGTCGCTTTATAATTTTTCATAGCCGGGAGAATGGCTTGGCGGACTTGCCAGGGCGATTTTCCAAGCCACGAGGCAATAGAATTTTCATCTTTTGCCGGTGCATAGTATGCTTGGAGCACATCTGAGAAGAAAGGAAAAAGCGAAGCGAGCGTCAAGGGAAGCGCAAATGATCGTGGATTTTTGTTAAAATATTTTACTATTTTATTTGCCTTGAGCACATCCCTTGCAGCAAGGGCATTTTGGAGTTCAAAATTGTTGTAGTCCTTGCTCACTCCAGTTTGCTCCTCGACCAGTGCAGGAGTGACGCATAGAGCACCTTGCGGCATAGCTAAAAGCAACTTGTCCATCTCGGAAGCCAAACGGTTCAAGTCGCTGCCAACATACTCTGCCAACATTTGAGCAGCAGCAGGCTCACAATCAACCTTTCTCTTGCTCAGATACGTTGAAACAAAACCCGCCAATTGATAGTCCATAAGTCTTTTTGACTCGAACAAGACACCAAGCTTCTGTACGGATTTTGCCAAACCACGACGCGCGTCCAACTTCCCATGTTTATGGCATATAATAAGTACCGTCGATGGATTGTAATGTTCCAGGTAGGAAACCAGATTCTCACGATCGTTTAGGGCCTGAGCTTCTCGTACCAGCACCACGCGGTGCTTAGCCATCATGGGTAAACCCTGAGCAAACTGAATCACTTGATTGGCCGATGTCTCTGCGCCATAGAGTATGTCCAGATTAAAATCTCGCTCGTCCTCACGCAATACAGTGTTAACGATAAAATCACTGATACGGTCAATATAATAGTCTTCTTCTCCCATCAGGTAATAGATGGGCACAAAATTACCCGCCTTTACATCTCGGATAATCATATCGTAGCTTGTACCGCTTTGTTTCGCTGCTGCCATAAGTTATATTTAAGTTATGAGTCCACTATAAAAGTCAATTTGGGGCAACATTATTATATGCATTAAGCCTATCACCTATGATATAAAGAACTGTTGTGAACTATTAGTGGGTCTGTTCTGTCTTGTTGTACTAA
The DNA here is from genome assembly GCA_018065005.1 of Candidatus Physcousia equi. Lineage (GTDB taxonomy): Bacteria > Bacteroidota > Bacteroidia > Bacteroidales > Bacteroidaceae > Physcousia > Physcousia equi. The sequence goes on along the minus strand of JAGHUD010000032.1, from coordinate 15,489 downwards.
TTTCCGCCTGCAGTGTAAAAGCTAAAGCCATCCGGCACAGGCATTTTTGTTGATATTTATTTTTTTTATTTCTCGTTCATCATTGCTGTCGCTCATGTTGTCCTCCACTCCTTCAAGCGCGAAAAAACAGCGACATGATCTTCAAAGAGCGCAACGCTGGTTTCATGGCACAGAAAGCGGTGTGTGGAGTATTCCTTCGGGGCAGGCACCCCAGAAGAAGGATGACTGCTGTGAGGTACCGCCTCTTGCTCGACCGTTTGCTTTAGCAACGAAGAAAGAACTACCTTACCAATCGAACTTCAGATGGCGCACGGTCTTGTCTCCCTCGAGAATCTTCTGTATGGCTAATACACCCATTTCTACATGCTGACGCACGAACACTTTAGTCACTTGGCGATCGCTTTCGCTTGTCTTTACTCCTTCTGGAGTCATTGGATTGTCAGAAACCAACAACAGTGCCCCAGTAGGTATGTGATTGTGGAAACCGCAAGTGAACAGCGTTGCTGTTTCCATGTCCACAGCCATGGCACGTGTCGACCGCAGATAGTCCTTGAAGCAATCGTCGTGCTCCCAAATGCGTCGATTCGTTGTGTACACAGTACCCGTCCAATAGTCTCGTCCTAAATCACGTATGGCAGAGGAGATTGCGCGTTGCATCATGAAAGCAGGAAGTGCTGGTATCTCTGGTGGGTAATAATCATTGCTTGTTCCTTCCCCTCTTATACCTGCAAGAGGCAGAATGAAATCACCCAGCTGAGTTCTCTGGGAAATACCACCGCATTTACCAAGAAACAGGCACGCTTTTGGATGGATAGCCTCAAGGAGATCCATAATGATGGCAGCATTGGGACTGCCCATGCCAAAGTTGATGAAAGAGATTTCGCCAGCTGTAGCCATTCTCATATTAGCAGAATAATCCGGCTTCTCAATATCGAACATCTCGCAAAAGATGTCTACATAGTTATTGAAATTCGTTAGGATGATGTATTTGCCAAAGTCTTTAAGAGAATGCTGTGTGTAGCGCGGCAACCAATTTTCAACAATTTCCTGTTTCGTTTTCATAATCCAAAATTTTGTTGTACTTTTGTTGTCGCAAAGTTACAAATAATCTTTCACACTTTCACCATTTCTTCAATATTTATAAGAAAGAGCGTAAAAATCGGTCAAAGTATACGTATCGCATTTTGCTCATCGACGCAAAAAAATATGACATGAAAGACAAAATTGCACTTAATCTGCCCACAGCTCCACTGCGCACTCGCCAAGAAGGAACACGCATGCAGGTCTTCGACATACTGCGCCAGCAATGGGTGGCACTGACACCAGAAGAATGGGTTCGCCAGCATTTTGTGCATTTTCTGATTGAGGTGAAGCGCTATCCTGCCGGTCGTATCGGGAACGAAATCTCACTAAAGGTGGGACAAACCAAGAAGCGTTGCGACACTGTTATCTATGGCAAGCATGGCGAACCAGTCATCATAATCGAATACAAAGCCCCCTCTGTTGCCATAACCCAGAAGGTGTTCGACCAGATATGGCGCTATAACCTACCCTTTCATGTTCCCTATATTGTTGTAAGCAATGGCATCCAGCACTATTGCCTTCACATTGACTACACTAATAACACCTATCACTTCCTCAACCACATACCACATACCGAAGAGGCAATTGGATAGTGTACCAGGTGCCCTGAAATTTACCACTACTTACTCTTGCTACATATAAGCAATGGTAGTTGTGGTTTATCGAATGGTTACGTTGGATTTGGTAACACATAATAATAGCCGTTTTAGAGCTTTCGAAAAGGGATTATCTCCCTAATCAGCTCTAAAACGGCTTTTTTTGTTTAGGTGTGTATCAAAATAGCAGCAAGCATTTAGCAGCTATGCCTTTTGACACATCCTCGTTCTTGGTGTGTGTGCTGCCAGGAACTGCAGCACAATGCCCTTGTCTTTGTTGTGTAAGATCGAAGCAGGATTATTCCTCCTTCTTCTTTCTCGTGGTTGTACGACGCTTCTTTGACTTATCGTCTGTTGACAGTGCATCCACTTTGACTCCAGCCAATTCAGGATCGATGAGAATACGTCCGCAATACTCACAAACGATAATCTTCTTGTGCATACGCACGTCGAGCTGACGCTGAGGTGGAATCTTGTTGAAGCAGCCACCGCATGCATCACGCTGTACACACACAATACCAAGTCCGTTGCGTGCATTCTTTCGTATGCGCTTGAATGCGCTAAGGAGACGTGTGTCGATGGTGAGCTCAATGTTCTTAGCTTCTTCGCGCAGTTTTTCTTCCTGAGAACGAGTATCAGCAATAATTTCGTCCAACTCGTTCTTTTTGAGGTCGAGGTCAGCACGTCTCTCCGACAGTTCTGTGTTGCAGTTGCGAATCTTTTCTTGGAGTTGCTCGAGCGACTCTTTAGCTTCGCGTATTTTTTTCTCGTGGAGTTGGTTGTCGAGCTGCAGAAATTCGATTTCCTTGGTGAGCGAATCATACTCACGATTGCTTCGTATGTTCTTGAGTTGCTCTTGATAGCGAGCGAGGTCTAGTTTGTTCTTCTCGACACTTCCGTTGCGCTTATTGATTTCATCGTTCAGCACTTCCGACTGCTCCAGGCACTTGCCCACACGCGTAGTCAGACCCTCAATGCCATCTTCGAGGTCTTGCACTTCGAGAGGAAGTTCACCACGGAGCATTTTGTTGGCATCAATCGCGCTCAACTTAGTTTGCAGCGCAAAGAGATTCTTCAACTTCACGTCTACCGCCAATTCGTTGGGGTCCTTTGTTTTTTCTCTTGCCATAGTTATTATGATTATGTTAAGTTAGTATTCTTTCTCTATTTAGTACATCCTTCTGAACCATTCTTTTTGACCATCTTTTTCTTCCGTCCTCAAGCGCTGCGTCTTCGTGCCAGAGTAACGCCTTTATGGCTCCTTTGTCAAGTTGACAATCAAATCTTCTCACAACTCATCACTTTGATGAAAACAATTCAGTTCACATTTCTTTTAGCATTCCGATGGAGTCTGACAGATTCGGATTCCGATGAAGTCTGACGGATACGGATTCGGATGAAGTCTGACAAATACAGATTCGGATGAAGTCTGACAGATACAGATTCGGATGAAGTCTGACAGATACGGATTCGGATGAAGTCTGACAGATACAGATTTTGCTGGAGTCAGAAATTGTCTAATAGATTATGGTCGTTTATGAATGGATGTGTAGCCTTAAAGGTAATATATGGGGTTCGTGTTAATCGCTGTTGTGAAGACGGGAAGTATCGGAACGGCATCCTCCAGTGTGCACGCGAGAATTTCCATAGTGAATTGTTCGCTCTGATAGTGCCCCAGGACACCAATCTGCACCTCCTGTTCATGTCCAAAATACTGATGGTAGTGCATCTCTCCAGTCAGAAAGGCATCAGCCTCCAGACGTAGAGCATCTGCCAGAAGGAAGTCACCAGCTCCGCCGCACAGGGCAACACTCATGATGGGACGTGCAAGCAGTTCGTTGTGCATAAGACAATCCACTCGGAATGTAGTCTTCACCTTTTCCAGAAAGAACATAGCGTCCATGGGATCCATCAGATACCCCATGACTCCCGAACCAGCCATAATCGTTCGTTCTTTTCCTCCTTGCATCACCTTCACTCGTCTTGGGTTGATCATTTGCACATCCACCAATCCGAGTTTCTCTGCCATCTTATAGTTCACGCCATCCTCCACATTGTCGAGATTTGTGTGTGCCGCATAGATGCAGATATCATTTTTTATCGCCATGCGCACGACACGCTCCACCTGCGTCGCCTCTCCCACCGTTTTGAGTCCTCGAAAGAGGAGTGGGTGGTGAGCTACGATGAGGTTACAGTCAAGGTCGATGGCTTCTCGCACCACGTCCTCTGTGACGTCCAGACACAATAAAGCCCCTGATGCCTCCGCCTCTGTCAGTCCCACTTGCAAGCCAGCGTTGTCATAGCTCTCCTGCAGGGGCAGAGGCGCGAAATGCTCAAGGGCGTCAATGATTTCCTTAATCTTCACGCTTCAAGTGATATGTTTTCGTTTGCAAAGTTACGAACTTTTTGTGAAACAACAAAAAAAGAAAAGAAAAAAAAATCATTTCTCCTGCAGTAGAGCACGCTTCACACTGTCGAGCAACGCCTGCAATGGGTCTGCCGCAACGGCATCATATTGCTGGAGCACATGATCCACCTTCTTCTTCTTGCGTATGCGTTTTCGTTCCTTGAAAGCAAAAGGATGCATGATTTGGTCATGCAACATCGGAGCATGACGCTGCAAAATGCCATTCAAGGAGTTCTGCTGTGCCCATCCTTGCAGTTTCAGACTCTCTCGAATAGCATTGGAAACGGGCAAGCGAATACCACCAGAATCTGGGCGCACGGTGACTTCTCGCAGAGTGTCGACAAACTGAGCCCCGTCCACCTCATGAGCTGTGGGCAAGCTATCCATGTGTTGCGCCTCAATGGCAAGAGATGAACACAGGACTATGAGCAGAAACGACAATTTCACGAACATACACATAAAAAGCCAACCACGTTGCAAACAAGGAATTATTGTTTCTACACGGTAAACTCCACATTCCGTCCTATCCAGACGTATCGCTTCTGCACGAGAAGCAGAGTCAAGCGATCAGCGAACAGCATCCCCTCATCATGCAACAATGAAATTCGTCGGCACAAAATTAGAAAAAAAAGAGGAGAGACAAAGCGGAAACTCAAAAGATTTAGGATTTTTTAATCCTGTGAAACAGAAAAAGCGGAGGAGTGATTCGGATTTTCGGATAATTTGCCGTATCTTTGCGCTCACTATGGCACTAACATTTCATCGCAACACGTTGTCCATCGACGACCTCACACTTCAGATAAACTTCAACGCCAAGGGTGTTGAAGATATGGAGCAACGCTCCACCCATCTCCCAGCCGAATGGTTTCCACAAAGTGGTGTGCAACTCACTTGGCCCCATGAGCAAACCGATTGGGCTCCCATGCTTGACGAAGTAACTGACACCTATCTGCGCATGGCACTTGAGATAGCGCTGCAAGAACGTCTCATCATCGCCACCCCCCACCCTGCAGAAGTGGAAGCGTTGCTGCACCAGCGGCTTCCCGAACGTGCATGGCGCAACATCAGTCTGCACGAAGCCCCCACCAACGACACCTGGGCACGCGACCACGGAGCCCTCACGCTCATTGGCGACACGGAGCCTCGCCTGCTCGACTTTCAGTTCAATGGTTGGGGCAAGAAGTTTGAGGCAGAAAAAGACAACGCCCTCACGCGCGCGTTATATAATATAGGTATCATACACGGACAGTATGAGTCACACCTCGACTTTGTGCTCGAAGGAGGCAGCATTGAGAGCGACGGACATGGCACCCTCATGACCACCAGCCAGTGTCTGCTCGCCCCCAACCGCAACCAGCCGCTCTCACGTGCCGACATTGAGGAGCGCCTCTGCCGGTGGCTGCATGCAGAGCGCGTGCTTTGGATAGACCATGGCTATCTGGCTGGCGACGACACCGATTCTCACGTCGACACCTTAGCTCGCTTCTGCCCATCCGACACCATAGCCTACGTGCAGTGCACCGACCCCAACGACGAGCACTTCGAGGCGCTGCAACTCATGGAGCAGCAACTGCGCAGTTTCCGCACCCTCAACGACGAGCCCTACCGTCTCGTACCGCTCCCCATGGCTCCTGCCCGCTACGACGAAGGCGATCGTCTGCCCTCCACCTATGCCAACTTCCTCTTCATCAACGACCGTGTGCTCATGCCCACCTATGGCGACCGCGACCTCGACGAGCAAGCGCGCCGCCAGCTTGCCAAGGCTTGTCCGCACCACGACATTGTAGGCATCGACTGCCAGTCGCTCATACGCCAGCACGGTTCGCTACACTGCTGCACCATGCAGTTTCCCTTGGGAGTAATCCTGTGAGCCTAAGCTCAGAACCGCTCCGAGCCCTCACCCTAATGAAGTCCAAAACAGAAACATCGAATCATGAAGATCGGAATCATACAACAATCCTGCACCCATGACGTGCAGGCCAACAGAGAGAAACTGGCACGCAACATCCGTGAGGTGGTCCATCAAGGAGCCGAACTCGTTGTGCTGCAAGAGTTACACAATTCTCTCTATTTTTGTCAGACAGAGAACGTCGACCTCTGCAACCTTGCCGAGCCCATCCCGGGTCCCAGCACAGAGTTCTACGGAGCCTTGGCGCGCGAATTGCACATCGTGCTCGTCACCTCGCTCTTCGAGCGCCGTGCGGCAGGCCTCTACCACAACACCGCCGTCGTCTTGGAGCGCGACGGCAGCATCGCCGGCAAGTATCGCAAGATGCACATCCCCGATGATCCCGCCTACTACGAGAAGTTCTATTTCACGCCAGGCGACCTTGGATTTCACCCCATCGACACCAGTGTCGGCCGTCTTGGTGTGCAGGTCTGTTGGGACCAATGGTATCCCGAAGGTGCACGCCTCATGGCACTGCAAGGTGCACAGCTTCTGATCTACCCCACCGCCATCGGCTATGAGTCAAGCGACACACCCGAGGAGCAAGAGCGCCAACGCGAAGCTTGGACCACTGTGCAGCGCGGTCATGCCGTTGCCAACGGTTTACCCGTCATTGCCGTCAACCGTGTCGGTCACGAGCCCGACCCGAGCGGCCAGACCAACGGCATCTCATTCTGGGGCAGCAGTTTTGTGGCTGGTCCGCAAGGCGAGTTGCTCTTCCGTGCGCCCAAGGGCGCAGAAGTCAACGTCGTTGTCGACGTCGACATGCAGCGCTCGGAGAATGTGCGCCGTTGGTGGCCCTTCCTGCGCGACCGCCGCATTGAAGAGTTCGCCCCGCTCTCTCGCCGTTTCATCGACTAAGCAGTTCCCTACTTCACCACCTTCTTTCCGTCCCTTATATAGATGCCCTTGGCAGGAGACTGACGGAACTTCCGGCCTTGCAAGTCATAAAAACCCTGGAATTTATAGGGCGCCTCGTTTGTATCATCACCGATGGGCATGAGAATGAGAGAGGTGGGGACAACACGCTCCTCATATCCCAGTGCCTCATCCATCCACTTCAGGCGCGCACTGAGATAGCGCTTCAGGTGGTCGATGTGCTCGTAGAAGGTAGGATAGAGCGTAGCCCATGGCTCCAGCTGCACCTGCTTGTCGAGAATAGGCCACCGCTTGAAATTGAGGTCCTGAGAGAGTGTGATCTCCTCCGCCAGGCTGTCCACATAACTGAGCAGATGCTCCTCGGTGAGACCTCCTTCAGAGCGCGCCTGCGCCCAGATGTCGGTGAGCATCTGCGGCACAGGCGTACCCTTAAGTCCCCCTGTGCGATACTGCGGTTCGAGTGCCTTCATCACAGCATCCACCATATACTTCATGCCACTTGATGAGCCATATTTGAGATAGATGAAATGCTGTTTGTCACAAATGGGATAGCTCATCAAGTCGTTTTCAAAAGCAATGTCAAAATCCCACACCGGTCCGTAGTACCACCGACTATCGCCCGGCAACTTATACATCAGTGTGCTCCAGTAGGCATCACGATTGCCCGCAAACTCCTCAATGAGGAAGTAGCGCATGAAGGAAGGCAGGTCAAAATAGGTGGCGAGCCCCGCAATGGGGTCGGACGGATTGTTGGTGTAGGGTGCAGCAAAACCAGCTTGCGTCATCGCCTCCACCTGCTTCTTCACATATTCATATTGTTCGGGCGTGCGTTCGTCATCATCGGGATACTGCACTGTGAATGGGATATCTTGCAAGTAGCCATCACTCTGTATGTATTGTGTAGAGAATGCCGAAGGCTCCAGATTGCCACACATATCAGCCTCCACCATATAGCTTCCCTCATCCACGCCTTCGCTGCCCGTCTGCTCTGCCAAGTTTTCAGTTTTGCCGAACTTCGGGATGTCCAGCCTGTTCTTGCCCAGCTCAATCTTATCTGCCAACTGGTAGGTGCCGCGATAGTCGCCATTCACCACCACGTCAGCCATGGTGCAGAAAGGCGTATAGTCCATCCCCATGCATCGGCTCACCTCAAAGCCCACCATGTTGCGTATGAGCGACTTGTCGCTATAGTTATTGATGAGCACCCACTTCTTGTCCTTTGCGGGCGATCCCAGCACATGGTGCTTCTCATCCCACTTTATGCGATAAGGCTTTTTGGGAAACTCTTTGGAACTATTGCCGCGCAAGCGAATGCTCGCCGTGTCGGTGAGCACCTTACTTCCGTCTTTGCTGATGAGCGAGATGTAGGATTTTACGTTCACTACATTGTCCACGGGTTCTGCCTCTCCAAGCGTATTGATCACGATGGTGGGGAGGTTGGTGAGTTGGGCTATGTGCGAGTCGTCGCCCTCGCCTGGTGTGCCATAGAACGCCACGTCGGCAGGAGCCGGGTGCCCGCCCTCAGGAGCCTTGAATCGCACGTATCGAAAACCGCGCGTGGTGCTCACCGTGGCACGCTCCGTGGCGTTTGAGCTGGGCTCTGTGCGTATGATGTGAAGTGGCAGAGCGTCTGTAAAATCAGGCAGGTTGGCTCCCTCAAACACCCCAAGCACCATCTTTCCTCCAGCCGTGTTTTTGCGGTATTCTACCTTTTGCACCACATGCGCCAGTCCCAGGTCGTAGGTGATGCAGCGTGGGTTTGTCGTGCTCACATAAGTGCCATGCAAAAGATTTCCGCTTTGCTCTCCCACTTCATCTTTGTTGATTTTCAATTTGAATGAAGCCTTCACCCGGCTGCCATCTAGCGCCTCAGCCGTGACCGTGACCTCCCCCTCAGCCGTAGTGAAAAGCAAGTCGCCAGTGATGTAGGCACCCGTGCCGTCAAGACTCCAGCGCAAGGACTTGTCGGTGGCATTCTCAGGCTCGACGGCAGCCTGCAGACGCAAAGAATGACCGGCAGACAACTGCTGCGGCATACCCGGAAAGCTTATCTTGCTGACAAGCACCTCACCCTCGGGGTTTACGATGCCCGCCTTCACCACCTGGACGAGACATTCGCTGCTCAGATACGAACCATCGTTGACCATGGCATAGACGATTGTCTCGCCTTCCTTGCGGGCTGTCACGAGTCCCGTGTTGGAAATCGTGGCTATTTCATCCTCATAGGAGCCCCAGACAAAATTCGTGGCCGGCTCTCCCGCGGAGGTGGTGGCTATGAGTTGCACGGTCTCCCCCACCTGCATCACCACCTTGGTGTGGTTGAGCGTGAGCTGCGCCGAGATGGGGAGAGTGAGCAGCATGAAAAACAATAGAATGATGTGAAAGGGGCAAAAGATACGTTTCATAGAAAATAAAGGATGGAATAGTTTTGATAATTGTACTTTTATGGGCTGCAAAGATAAGCCTTTTGCTGAATCCTGCCAATTACTTCTTCATGAAAAGTGCGTGCTCTGCGGTTTTTCATCAGGGTTGCTGGCATCAGCCCAGCCCAAACCCCAAAAAGGCTGCCTGCAAACGGACTTGCAGGCAGCCTTTTTCTGTTCATGGAGAACCCCAGAGAGAGAGAGGCTAAGCTTCTTGTGCCTCAGTCTCCTCATCCTCCTCTTCGTCGTTCGATGAGAATTTATCGTGGAGCTTCTGGAAGATGATGTAGAATGCAGGCGTAGTGAAGAGGAGCGAGATGGTGCCAACCGTCATGCCACCAATCACGCCGTAGGCAAGCGACCAGTTGCCGCGTGCACCCGCTCCTGCTTCGATGGCCAGGGGAATCATGCCGATGATCATCGTCATCACCGTCATCATGATGGGACGCAAACGATCCTTGGCAGCACCAATGGCCGACTCAACAATAGAGTGTCCCTCTGCATGGTGCTGCACAGCAAACTCCGTGATGAGGATGGCAGTCTTAGCCACCAGACCGATGAGCATAATCACACCCGTTTGCAGATAGACATTGTTGCCATTGCCCAGCAGCAGCTCCAATGGTTTTGCAAAGAGATAGGAGCCCAGCAGGGCAAAAGGAATGGTGAGAATGACAGCCCATGGAATCCACACACTGTTGTAGAGGCAAGCGAGGATGAGGTAGATGAGCAAGATGCAGATGCCATAAATCACCAGCGTCATGTTGCTCTTGGAATTTGCCACCTCCTCGCGTGCCATGCCCGCATATTCATAGGTATAACCTGGAGGGAACACCTCAGATGCCACTCGCTCCACCTCCTTATAGACATCCGACTTCGTAGCGCCATCGCCAGGCATGGCAGAAACCTGTATGGCAGGGAAGATGTTGAAATGCTTTTCGAACGAAGAGGCGAGTTTGGGAGTGAGGTCCGCAAACTGACTGATGGGAGCCATCTCGCCAGAACCCGTGCGGACGTAGATCTGCGACAAGGCACTCTCGTCCTTGCGAAACTCCGGAGCCGCCTGTATGTTCAGTTGATACACCTTGCCATACTGGGTATAGTTTGAAACATACGAACCTGCCAGATAGGTGCCCAGCGTTCTGAGCACATCTGCTGGCGACACCCCATAGCGCTTGCATTGAGCGGCATGCACACTGACGTCATACTTAGGATAGTCCGTCGAATAAGACGTAGCAGCAAAAGCCACCTTGGGCGACTCATTCAGGCGCTTAATAAACTCTGCTGCATACGTCTGGAACTGCTGCTGATTGCTGCTGCCCGTTCCGTCCTGCAGATAGAGGTCGATGAACGAACCCGAACCATAACCTGGAATCTGAGGCATCTGGAAGGCCTGGATCGTAGCCTCTGGCACCGCTTTCGCCATCAGCTCGGGTATGATGACGTATGGAATGAGGATGCCGCTGAAGGCAGAGCGTTCTTCCCAGTTCTTCAGTCGCACAAACACCGTGCCGAAGTTGCTGCCAGCACCCGACGCCATGCCATGACCCGAAACGCAGGTGTAGTTCTCCACCTCTGGAATCTGACTGATCACCTCGCCCACCTTCTCCAGCACCTTGTCCGTCTCGTTGAGGTAGGTGCCCGGAGCCAGTGCCACGTCTATCATCACTGCACCCTGGTCCTCCTCTGGCACGAGGTCTTCCTTGGCATTCATCATCAGATACACCATGCCTGCCACAGCCACAGCCAGAATGCCGAATGAGCGCATCGGACGCTTGATCCACTTGGCTATCATGCGGTTGTATTTTCCAGAGACTGCCGTATAGGAGGCATTATACGCCTTGCGCACATAGTAGTCGAGCGACTTACGTTGTTTCTTGTCCTCGGTGACCTTGAGCATGATGGCACAAAGCGCTGGGCAGAGGGTGAGGGCACACACCATGGACAGACCCACAGAGGAAGCGATGGTGACGCCAAACTGCGTGAAGAAGGTGCCCGACGTGCCAGGCATGAACGTCACGGGGATGAACACAGCCATGAAGACGAGCGTGCAGGAGAAGATGGCCATATTGACCTCCCTCATCGCATCCGAAGTGGCACGTCGTCCCGACTTGTATCCATTCTCCAGCTTCGTCATCACCGCCTCCACCACCACGATGGCATCGTCCACCACCGTACCGATGGCAAGCACCAAAGCAAAGAGCGTGAGCAGATTGAGTGAGAAGCCAGCCAACTTCACCACGACGAAGGTGCCGAGGAGTGACACCAGAATGGAGATGGAGGGAATGATGGTGGCCTTGAAGTTCTGGAGGAAGAAATAGACCACCAGCACCACGAGGATGATGGCAATGACGAGTGTCTCCACCACCGAGTGCATCGAAGCTTCAAGGAAGTCGTTCGAGCACTCGAGCGTGTCAAACTCCATGCCCTCGGGCAGTTCCTTCTTCACCTCCTCAAACATGGCAAAGATGTTCTCGTTCACCTCCGTCGCATTGGCTCCAGGAGCCTGGTTGACAATAAACATGGCAGCAGGCTGCCCCTTGCTGTTGCTTCGGAAGTTATAGAAACGGCTGCCCAATTGCACATCTGCGATGTCGCAGATGCGGAGCACCGATCCGTCAGGCATAGACTTCACCACAATCTGTCGGAACTCATCAATCGTTTGGAGTTGTCCCTTGTATTCGATGTCCATCTTGTAGGTCTCGCCCTCAAAACCTCCCGTAGGCGTCACGATGTTCTGCTCCGAAAGCACCTCAGCAATCTCATCAGGGGTGATGTTATACATGGCCAGCACATTGGGGCGAAGCCACACACGCAGCGCGTAGGTATTGCCCAACAACTGCACATTGCCCACGCCTGCAATGCGCTTCAGCTTAGGCATGACATTGATGTCGAGATAGTTGGCAAGGAAGCTCTCATCGAATTTTCCATTCGAGCAGCGCAACTGCGAAATCTGCAGGATAGAGTTTTGGTTTTTCTCCGTAACCACACCCACCTTCGTCACCTCGGCAGGCAGCGAACCGAGTGCCTTCGAAACGCGATTCTGCACGTTCACGCATGCCATATCGGCATCCGTTCCTTGCTTAAAGACCACGTTGATCTCCGCCGATCCGCTTGCGTCGGCGGTCGAGGAGATGTAGTCCATGTTGTCCACACCATTCACAGCGTCCTCGATGGGCATGACCACTGCCTTCATCACGCTGTTGGCATCTGCACCCGTATAATACGCCTGTATGCGCACCGTTGGCGGAGCGATGTCGGGATATTGCTCCACGGGGAGCGACGTGAGGCAGATGAACCCCGCCAGCGACATCAAGACGCCAATCACTCCAGCCCACACGGGGTGAGTGACAAAAAAGTTATGCTTCTTCTTTTCCATATTTCAATGCAACGTTCAAATGGTGAATCATTTGACCTTCTGTCCCTCTTGTATGCGTGCCACGCCGTCGGCAACAATTTCGTCGCCGCTCTTGAGTGCATCACCCGTGAGGATATACTCCTTTCCGTCATCGGTGGGCACCACATCAACAACAACGCCTTCCGCCTCGCCGTTTGCGTTCACCTTGAAGACAAGATATTTGTCCTGGAGTTTCTTGCAAGCCGTCTGCGGCACCACCAGCACTCCGTCCAGTTGTTCGGGGAAGATGACCGTTGCTGAATTGCCGGCATGAAGAATGAGATCCGGATTCGGGAAGAGCACCTCACACTGCACCGTACCCGTGCTGCGGTCCACCGTTCCGGCCACCGACAAGAAGGTGCCCTTTTCCTCATAGAGCACGCCATCCTTGGTGCGCAGTTGGATGTTGTTATTGATGTCGCTGAGGGTCTTTCCCTCCTTGGTCTGTATGCCGTTGGCTGTGCCCACGATATGGTTGTTGCGGAAAATTTCCGCATAGTGATTCTCGGTGATTGAGAAACGTGCGCGAATGTGCGTCAGGTCGCTGATGGAGAGTATGGCCTCTGCCATGCCGGGACCCACGAGCAGTCCGACATCATCGCGCATGGTGGTGACCACGCCCGAGATGGGGGCCACGAGACTGCAGCGACCGAGGTCTGTTCTGGAGTGTGCGAGCGCGGCCTTGGCTTGTGCCACCTGTGCCTCTGCAGCCAGATAGTTGTTTTGTGCCGTCTTCATCACATATTGGCTCACGATTTTCTTCTCGAAGAGCTTCTGCTGCGATTCGAACTGCAACTTTGCTGTTGACAGATTAGCTTCGGCAGCCTTCACGTTGGCTTCATCGCTCTGCACCTGCAGTTGATAGGGTGTGGGGTCGATGCTGATGAGTTTTTGTCCCTTTTTGACGTAGTCGCCATTGTTGTAGTGGCGCTGCAGAATGCGTCCTTCCACTTGTGGGAAGAGGTTGACTTCCTGATCGCCCACCAATGTGGCAGGGAAGGCATAGTTCACCTCGCGCGACTGTGGCTTCAGTGTCTGTATGTTGTATTTCACAACTTCCTCTTGTTGCTCTTCTGCCTTTTTCTCGCCGCAGGCAGCCAGGAAGCAGGCAGCCAGTGCGAATCCGATGATTTTTCTACTTTTCATATCTTATTCTTTATTTTTGTCTAAGTGAGTACTTCGCATTTTATTTGCCTCCAAGAGCCGAATACAACTCCACCAGAGCCTGAAGGCCGGCTATCTGGTTGTCCACCTGCAGCTGCTGCGCCTGGAGTAGTTCCTGCAGCGAGCTGAGCACTTCGAGATAGGTGGCATTGCCATAGTTCATCAGTTCCTGATTGGCCATCACTGCTTCTCGAAGTTCTGCCACCGTATGTTCGATGTGGGGTTTCTTCTCGACTGCCATCTGGCACTTGACGAGGGCATTCGTCACCTCATGTCCAGCCTTGATGACGATCTTTCTGAACTCCTCAACGGCAATCTGCTGGTCGATTTTCTTTATCTTGAGGTTAGCACGCAATCGTCCGCCCTGGAAGATGGGCTGCACGAGCGAGCCGATGCCTTGTATGAACCAAATCTTGGGGTCGAGAAGTCCGGCATCTTCCGTCAGACGCTGCCATCCTCCCTTTGCTGTGAGGGTGAGGGCGGGAAACATGGCACAGCGTGCCAGTTGCACATCATAAAACGCCATCTCGATGTTGCGCTCTGCCACACGCACGTCCGGACGCAAGCGCAGCAAGTCGGCAGGCACGCCCACTCCTATGCTGGCGGGCATGACAACATCGCTCAGGATGCCGCGCTCGATGGTGTGATAGGGCTCGTCGAGCACCTCACACAGACTGTGCTCGACGGAGATGATGAGGTGCTGGAGGTCGATGAGATTCGTCTTGAGTTGTTCCAACTGTGCACTTGTCTGGTGCACGGCGGGACTGGTGTAGTGTCCCGTTTCATAGAGCGTTTTGACGTCCTCATACACTTGTTCATAGAGCACAATCATTTGGCGTTGTATCTCCGTCTGCTGGTCGAGTGCCAGGAGTTCGTAGTAGAGGGCTGCAACGGTGGACACCAGACGGCACTCCACCGCTTGCTCATAGTCGGTGGCATATTTGGCGGCAGACTTAGCCTTGCGCTTTGCGTTGGTGATGCCTGCCCCGAAGATATCCAGTTCCCAGCTCGCTTGAGCGCCCAGACTATAGGTCAGTTCGCCACTCTTGGCGCCTTGCTTCAGCACCTGCACCGTGGGTGCAAATGCCACAGTGGGCAAGTATGCCATGCGTGCAGCCTTATAGCTTATCTCGGCTTGTTGCATGCGCATGAGTGCGGTCTTTGCCTCTGTGTTGTTGGTCAATGCCTTTTGGATGAGCGTCTGGAGTTTGCTGTCTGCAAACATCTGTCTCCATCCCATGTCCGCCAGGTTGCTCTCCTGGTTCACCTTTTGCGTGCCGAATACATCTTCTGGCACCACGCTCTGGCTCTCATATTTGCGGTAGAGACCACAGCTCGCCAACAGCGAGGTGCCCAAAATCACTGTACATATTACCTTTTTCATTGTGTTTTCGTCTTTGTTACCTCGCTGCAAAATTAACATTTATTTTTATTTTTGCGCACTTTTAATACATTTTTTTGTATTTCCACAGCAAGTTTGTCATTCCAGAGCCCTCATTTCTCACTTTTAGGGGGGGGGCTTTCGGCATTGTTCGGAGAAAGGACCTCGGCTTTCATGCTTCTGTTTTTTGCACTTTCTGTCATCCCCATCATGA
>JAGHUD010000034.1 GCA_018065005.1 Candidatus Physcousia equi | reverse complement strand
CTTTTGTCATAATAATAGCAGTTGTAGTTATGTTGCAATATTGCGGGGGCAAAGGTACAACGATTCTACAACTGCTACAATGTGTATTTCTACGAATGCTTGCTAAGCGGGAAGCCATAGCTTCTCTCTTGACCTGTGGGTCATTTTTTTTTTACCGGACAACAAAAAAGCAGTTATTCTGCCCGAAAGGGTGGAATAACTGCTTTTTTGTTTTAGCATCGGGCATTCGTTGCGCGAAGAAAACCGCGTGCTGAGCACCTTAGCCATACCTGTTGTCAGAGCTTGCGGATCAGCTCGTCAAGCGCTGCGATTCTTTTGGTCAGGAAGTCCTTCATCATGCTGACGGCTTGTGGGAAGGTGACATACTCGTCGCCCGTCAGCTTGCCGCTATACTGGCGCTTGGGATAGGCTTTGTCGTCCTTTTGCACTTCATCGCTGATGAGTGCGCTGCGCTTGTCGATGTAGTCGTAGATGGAGTTCTCTTCGTTCTCCAAGCTCGCCTTGAGCAACTGCCAACGCACCTTGACTTGATCCACAAATTTGGAGTCGGCGAAGAGCGCTTTGTAGTACAGGCACCAATCCTTGAGCAAGAAGTTGTTGACGCCGCCATGCGGCTGACCAGAGAAGGTGTAAAGGTCGAGGTCCCAAATCGGTCCGGCAAACATCACGCCATTGCGATCCTTATACATATAGCAGCTGGCAGGGCCCATGAAGTCCTTGTTCATCACCACTTCGCCCACGAGCCAGAAGTCGATGAAGGAGTTCACGTCGAGGTATTTCTCATAGCCATGTGCCTGCACTTGGCTGGCATTCTTGAGCACAGCTTCCATGGAGTTTACATACTCCTGGATGTAGGCAAGTTGTTCCTTCGTGGCGGGGTCTGGCTCCTTGATGTTGACGTCGAAGTTGAAACCGGAAGACTTGAATGTCTGGGTGTCCAGGTTGTAGTCAAACTCCAAGAGGTAGCCACCCGTCACCTCAGGAGCAGCCGTAGCCGTAGCGTCCATTTCGGTGATGTTGACGCGATTCTTGGATGACTTGATTTTTTCGCAGAGCAGATAGAGACCTGTGTATTTGTTGTCGATATAGAGCTGCACATACTGGCTATGAGGATTCCAAGGCATGCCGGTTGTGCGGCGTGCGATTTCCAGACCTACATCGTTGCGCAGGTTGGTGCGGTCCCAATAGTTGGCAAGCAACACCCAGCGCTTGTCCTTAGGCATGCCCAGCATGGCAGTCTTTTCGTTCAGCTTCAGGTCCCAAGGCTTCTTCTCGAGCTCGCTGGTGGAGTTGCCTCTCAGTCGGATGCCACCATCGGTTGTCAGGAGTTCGTCGCCAGCCTCGTTCACCAGCTTCACGCGAACAGCCTCTCTGTCCTCTTTCTCGCCAGGAATCTTGTAGCCCAGTTTCGTGACATACATCTTCATGACCTCGGCAGAGTAGTCCGTTACGTCAAACTTCATGTCTGGCAAGCATTCTATGCGGTCGATCTCGCTGATAGGCATGTCAGAAGAACTGCCGTCTGTCTTATAGATTCGGATGCCCTGAGCGCTCAGCATGCAAGACACCAACAGAAGGCACGCAAGGAGTGTAAGTCTTCTCATTTTTTTTGTTGTGGGGGATAATTTAGTTAACAGTGGTTTAGTCTTAGTCAGTCGACGGTGGGGGGGGGAGGCTGACGTAAAAAGAAACGAATACATTCTCGTTGCAAAATTACGAAGATTTCACGAACTCTCCAAATTTATGGAGAGAGAATGTGTTTTTTTGCCCTGTGTAAGGCGCATATCCTGACGAGAAAAACCGCATTGTGGCACCTTGCTCTCCGTTTTTCTGCCAAGCATTGCGTCGGCACATTTTCCTCACCTTCCATCCTTCTCCGCAGCCCCTCATCAGTTTCTGTAGCAGAAACCGAAAGTTTCTGTAGCAGAAACTGGGAGTTTCTGTAGCAGAAACCGAAAGTTTCTGTAGGAGGACGAAAAACGACCTCGTGCAATTGGGTCAGGAAGCAGCGGGAAGAAGGGTCTTCATGAGCTCACGCATACCCTCTGATGCTCCCTTCTGGATGTGGGTCATCTGGTGCATCGAGTTCCATGAAACCGGAGCTGGGTCGATGAGGTAGATGGGTGCATCGTTGGGCACATAGTTGACGAGACCTGCTGCGGGATAGACATTGAGCGATGTGCCCACAACGAGATAGAGGTCGGCTTGGAGGGTGGCATTCACGGCAGCCTCGATCTGTGGCACAGCCTCGCCGAACCACACGATGAAGGGGCGCAGCTGGCTTCCGTCGGCAGCCTTGTCGCCCATCTTCACCTCCAGCTGGTCAGGGCTGAGCGTGCGTATCTGCGAGGGGTCGTTGGGGTGGAGGCTGGAGGTCACCTTCATCAGTTCGCCATGGAGGTGGATGATGTGGGTGGATCCGGCACGCTCGTGCAGGTTGTCCACATTCTGCGTGATGATGGTCACGTCATACTGCTCCTCTAACTGCGTCAGCAGGCGGTGTGCCTCGTTCGGATGTACGGTGGGGAGTTGTAGGCGTCGCTCGTTGTAGAAGCGGGTCATGAGTTCTGGGTTGCGATGCCATCCCTCGATACTTGCCACGTCCTCCACGGGATATTGTTCCCAGAGTCCATTGTTGTCGCGAAAGGTGCGTATGCCACTTTCGGCACTGATGCCCGCACCGGTGAGCACTACGAGTTTCTTTTTCATTTTGTGCGTTTGAAGTTCAGTGATTCTCCGTCTGTGTCGGTGAGCACCAGGGTGGTAGGTGTGAGGGAGGTGATGGTGAATGTTGCTTCCATGGTGTTGAACAAATCATTCATCTCGCCTGCCGTGAATTGCTTTTCAAACTCCTTTTTGAAGTATTCGTCGGTGATGCCAGCTGCCTTGAGTCCCTCGCGTGTCTCTGCGTCCACTTCGAGCTTGAACTTGTATAAGTTGAACTGAGGTTTACTGCCGTTGGCGTTCAATTCGATGGTGTTTCCTTTCTTGGTGTAGCCATAGTCGGCAGTCATCTTTATGCCGAGATCCATGCCGATGCCGTCGCTCTCCAGCTTGCCTGCCAGGTGCATTGTTATCTTGACCTTTTGTTGGGTGAATTCGAAGATCAGATCTGCCGTCTTAAAGGGGTTGGCTGATTCGTCGTCGACCAGCTGGTGGGCATCCGTAATCCATTTGCCTTGCAGACTGGCAGAAGCGGTGAGAGAGATGAGGCTCGAACTGACGTTGTCGTTGGCTGTGAGTGGGGTGTTGCCACTTGCAAATGCCATGGCGATGGCCATGATG
Organism: Candidatus Physcousia equi; assembly: GCA_018065005.1. Lineage (GTDB taxonomy): Bacteria > Bacteroidota > Bacteroidia > Bacteroidales > Bacteroidaceae > Physcousia > Physcousia equi. The sequence continues at coordinate 49,413 of JAGHUD010000034.1, read as the reverse complement.
AGGGTGAGGGGCTTGTTCATAGTCGCGTGTTGTTTTTGTTGGGGAGATATGTGTTCTTAGGGATGAAAACAGGGGAGGAAACGTCCGCACTGCGATGTCTTAGACAAACAACAGCTGCACGAGGACGTAGATGGGGAGGCAGACGATGAGCGAGAACTTGACCATGTAGCCAAAGAAGGTGGGCATCTTGATGCCCGACTCTTCGGCAATACTCTTGACCATGAAGTTGGGACCGTTGCCGATGTAGGTGAGCGAACCGAAGAAGACGGCACCGAGGCAGATGGCACGCAAGAAGGAGGCGTCGATGCCTGCAATGAGTCCGGTGGCTCCGGATTCGACAAGCGTGGAGGCTGTGGCGTGGAAGACCATGGCAGTGGGAGCATTGTCGAGGAAGGCTGAGAGCCCGCCTGTGCAGTAGACAAACTGCCAGGGCTCGCTCACGGGCAATGGATTCTGCTGCAAGAACATGAGGGCGGGCGTCATGGTGGCAAAGATGCCGCAGAAGACACATGCCACCTCAAGGATGGGCGTCCAGGAGAAGTGGTTGTCGGTGAAGCGCACGCTCTTCTTCGTGGTGAGCATGGAGGCGATGATGATGGCGATGAACACCCATTCGCGCAGCAGCTTGAGGAGGAAAGGCATGTGGTGGGTGGCTTCGGCAAGTTGCTCGGGCGTGGCATCGGTAGGTGCATAGCCAAACCACTGTGCAAAGTTCTCCTGGGTGAGGAACATCGTGCTGGCAATGACGCAGAGCAGCCAAAGGATGTTGATGCGGCCCGTGACGGTCAGCTTCTTGACTTCCTGAGCGTCTGCCTCCAGATGCTCTTTGGGCTCCTTGCGATAGAGATAGCTGTCCCAGAGATAGTAGACAGCGAGCAAGAGCACACCTGTGGTGGCCCATTCGGGCAGGAGGTTCATGAACCAGCCGAAGGGCGTTCCCTTCTGGAAGAGCAGGAAGAGTGGTGGGTCGCCAAGGGGAGTGAGGATGCCACCGCAGTTGGCAACGATGGCGATGAAGAAGAGTATCGTGTGCGTCTTGTATTTTCGCTGCGAGATGGTGGCAATGAGCAGGCGGATGAGCAGCATGGCTGCACCCGTTGTGCCCATGAAGGAGGCGAGGGCGAATCCAATGGCAAGGATGCAGGTGTTGGTGCGTGGTGTGGCTTGGACGTCACCCTTGATGCAGATGCCTCCCGTGGTGACAAAGAGTGCCATGAGGAGGAGGATGAAGGGTATGTAGTCATAGACCATTTGGTGGATGAGCTCGGGCGACATGCCGTTGACGCAGAGCCACGTGGCAACGGGGATGCCGAGGATGAGCGAAACGATGAGCTTGTGTGTGTTGTGTTCCCACCAATGCTCCAATTTCGTGAGGGGCAGCACGGCGATGCAGAGTAGCTGCAGGGCGAAGGGGATGAGCATCCATGCAGGGATGTCAGAGATGATGTGTTCCATGATGCTTATTTCTTTTTTCCTTGATTTTCGCGTTCAGCATTGCGATTTTTTATTGTTCTTTCTTTGTCGGGTTTCTGCTTGGTGATGGTTTCGGGCTTTTGCCGTATGCGGTCGATGCCGCGCACATCCCACGCCTGCTCCACTTCCCATTTTGCCCGCACATGAAGGGGCTTGGGGAAGTAGAAGACCTCTTCGGGCTGTCGCTGCTCGTCATAGTTGCCCGTGTCCCATGTGCCGTTGCCGTTGCGGTCGATGAAGAGGCGCATGTAGTAGGCATCTGGCTTGAGGTAGAAGAAGTCGGCACGCGACTGCACGATGGCTTGCTTGCGTATGGGGGTGTCGCTCTTGTTGAGGAGTTCGACGTAGGCGGTGTCGCTTGGTTGCAGGTCGAGGTTGCTGAAGCGGAGGAAGAGCGTGCCGAATTCGTCGAGCGAGCGCACGCGGATGCTCTGCTTGATAGACTGCACGGGGTGGCCGAAGATGGTCTGGAAGGTGAGGCTGTCGGCACGGAGCTCGTAGGTGGCTGACGGTTCCCATTCGGCATAGAGCGTGTAGCGGTGGTTGTTGTCGTCGTCGGGCAGGAAGAGGAAGGGCCTGTCGACGAAGTTGCTGTCCACCCTCTGCCTGAAGGAGATGCGTGTGGTGTCGATGCGTGCGAGAGGTTCGCTGAAGAGGAAACTGAGGTTTTGGTTCGGCTCGAGGGTTCCGCCGGGTTTGATGGATGCTTCGGCATAGAACTCCTCATAGGGGTTCGCTTCGTAGGGGAGAGGCTCTTTGGTCTTCTTCTCCCTCTTCTCTCGGTCTTTTTTCCATTCCTCCGACTTCTTCTGTCGCTCGCGTTCGAGCTTGGCATGGGGCTGTTTGGGCACGAGTTCGTGGAGCGAGTCGGTGCGGAGCACGAGTGTGCCTAACGAGTCGGTGTCGAAGTAGGTGAGGTTGAACCTCAGCGTGTCGTTGTGGGCTATGGTGGTGTCGGGAATCCAGTAGGTGAGGGTGTCGCGCCCGGGATTGGCTTCGCAGAAGAGTTTCGACGAGTCGAAGCCCAGACCCTCGATGATGGGGAGCGAGTCGTGGGGTGCGGTGAAGTAGAGTGTGAACTTCTCGGGCGTGAGGCGCTCGCTCTTGAGCAGGTGGCGCTCCTGTCCGTCCTCGAGAAAGGCCATGAGGCAGAGGTCGTCGGGATAGTAGTGGATGTAGGGCACCATGCGTATCTTCTCGTAGTGGATGGAGTCTGTCCAGACGGTGTCTGGGCGCAGGTCGGGCCGCTTGCTCACCTCGAAGGCGGTGGTGTCGAATGCCAGTTGTTCGCTCTTCTGCGTGTAGGCATAGTTGCCATCCATGTCCTTGAGTGCGAAGGCGCGGTAGCGCCCGGGTGCCACACCTTTGATGGTGAAGCGCCCGCTGCCATTGGTGCGCCCTACGCGCAGAAAGGGACGTGTGCGGAAGGTGGAATCGGTGAAGGTGGAGTCGGCGCGGTGGAGCCCGACAAGTATGCCTTTGATGGGCTCGAGGTCGCGTGCGTTGAGCACACTTCCGCTCACCTCCATGGTGTCGATGGTTTCGCCCGTGGCGAAGGTGAAGGTGTAGAGCCCCATGGGGTTTCCTTCGTTGTTGTCGGTGATGGCGTCGCTGAAGTCGATGGTGTAGGTCGTGTTGGCTTGCAGGGAGTCGTAGAGATCAATGCGCACCCTCTTGTCGACGGCGCGTATGTTGGGCATCTCCACCTGAGGTGGCGAGACGATGACCTTCTCGCTTGGATTCTCTAACTTGATGTATTCGTCGAAGTAGATGGTGATCTTCTTCCTGTTCGACATGACGGCGCGGTTGAGCGGCATGGAGTTCACCACAACGGGTGGCTCTTCATCGTAGCGTCCACCATCGGGCGAACCGATGCTGGCGCAGGCTGCGAAGAGCAAGGCGGTGAGGAGGAAAACGATATGGGGGAGGCGGTGATTCATGGGATGGTGGACGATTAGTGGTTCATCTGCAGCATCTCGTCGATAAACTTTCGGTGGTTGGAGAGGCGAGGTATCTTGTGCTGCCCACCCAACTTGCCTTTCGACTTGAGCCAGTCATCGAAGAGCCCTTTGCGCGCCACCATGATTTCGAGTGGCTGGAGGGTGATGTCCTTGTAGCGCTTGGCTTCGTAGTCGCTGTTGATGCGTTGCAGCGCTTCGTCAAGCAGGCGGGCGAAGTGCTGAAGGTCGGCGGGTGACTGGGCAAACTCAATGAGCCATTGGTGGCGGCACTTTCCATCGTTGCCCATAAAGACGGGGGCGGCGGTGTAATCGCGCACCTGTGCTCCGGTCATGCTGCAGGCTTCTTCGAGTCCCTTTTCTGCATTGTCGACGATGAGCTCTTCGCCGAATGCGTTGATGAAGAACTTGGTGCGCCCGGTGATGATGAACTTATAGGGATTGGTGGAGGTGAACTTCACCGTGTCGCCAATCATGTAGCGCCAGAGGCCGCTTGACGTGGAGATGACCATGGCATAGTTCTTGCCTGTCTCGACACCCCAAAGGGGGAGAACAGTCGGATGGGGAGCGTCGAACTCGTCCATGGGGATGAACTCATAGAACACACCATAGTCGAGCATCAGACTCATGGATGGGTCGGTGGGGTCGTCTTGCAGACCAAAGAACCCTTCTGAGGCGTTGTAGGTCTCCATGTGGTGCATGTCGGGACTGGTGATGAGCCGCTTGTATTGTTCGCGATAGGGGGTGAAGGCAACGCCGCCGTGGAAGAAGACCTCAAGGTTGGGCCATACGTCCTGCAAGTGCTCCTTGCCCGAGAGTTCCATCACGCGGTGGAGCACCGACAGCATCCAGGAGGGTACACCGCTGAGGTTCGTCACGTTCTTGTGCATGGCTTCCCGGGCGATGCGGTCGCGTTTGATTTCGAAATCACTGAGCAGGGCTGTTTGCTTCTTCGGCACCCGAACGAGGTTGACAAGCGGATTGATGTTCTCGATGAGGATGGCGGAGAGGTCGCCAACGAGCGAGTCCTTCTGGTTGTAGTTGGGGGCATGGCTGCCACCTAAGATGAGCGCACGTCCGTCGAAGAGGCGGCTCTTGGGGTTGTTGCGCAGATACCACACCACGGCATCCGTGCCGCCAGCGTAGTGGGTGTCTTTGAGACCATGGGAGGAGACGGGGATGAACTTCGACTTGTCGTTGGTCGTTCCGCTTGACTTGGCATACCACTTCACACGCCCGGGCCAAAGGATGTCGCGCGCTCCTTGGCGCATACGGTCGATGCTCCCCTTCAGCTCCTCGTAGGTGTTCACGGGGCTGGAGGCTGCGAATTGTTCGTACTGGTTGATGGTGGCAAAGCCGTGCTGGTTGCCCCATTCGGTGTCTTGGGCTAAACCTAAAAGGCGACGGAGCGTTGCCATCTGGAGCGTTTCGGCTTCACTTGCATAGCGGTCGAGCGTCTTGAGGCGCGACCGAAAGATGTGGCGTGCGAGTTGTGTTATCATTACTTGGATGCGGTCGTTTGTGGTAGGGCGGATTCTAAGCGCTTGGCTGTCTTGTAGTGTGCCACTCGCTGCTTCTTCTTGGGAGAGAGGGGTGTCGTGTCGTCTGTCTTGTCTTGCAAGGGCGTGGCAGATTCTAACAGGTCTTCTGGCAGGTCTGGCAGCAGGGCTTCTGGCTGCTCCTCCATCGCTGTGCGCTTGCTTTTCGCTTCAAAGACAGAGGCTTCAAAGCCCTTCTGCTTTTTCAGCATGTAGAGCGTTTCGCGCGAAGCGTTTTGCTGGCTTTCCTTCTTGGAGTAGCCTTTTCCTTCGCCGCACTCGATGCCTTCGATGATGACTACGGTGTGGAAGGTGGACGAACCTTTTTCTTCCGTTTTCTTCTCTGTGTCTTCGTACTTGAGCTGTATGCGGTTCTTCTGGCTCCACTCGAGCAGTTTCGACTTGAAGTTGACTTCTTTGTAGGCAACCTTGTCGATGTCGAGCAGTTCTGCAAGGATGCGCTTCTTGACGAAGGTCATGCACTGGCGGTAGCCGTAGTCGAGATAGATGGCACCCACGAGTGCCTCAAAGGCGTTGCCTGCCATGTAGCTGTTGTGGGCGTGTCGTGTTTGGGGGTTCGACTGTATGAGCTTGTCGAGCCCTATCTCAACTGCCAATTTGCCGAGTGTCTCGCGCTGCACTATCTTGCTTCGGGCGTTGGTGAGGAATCCTTCTCGCTTGCCTTCAAAGTGGCGGTAGACGATGTCGCCGACAACAGCGTCAAGAATGGCATCTCCCAGAAACTCCAGGCGCTCGTTGTTTTCGAAGCGTCCGTTCTTTCCTTTTACTGCCAGTGACTTGTGGAGCATTGCCTGCTTGTAGTAGGCAATATTCTTGGGGTAGAAACCCAGTATGCGGTATAAATGGCGAAAAAGCTCCTTCTCCTTTCGGAAAGGGAGCTTTATACGCTGAATGATTGTTTCGAGCACAGTGGTTCTGTTTATTCGTACTTCTTGAAAATGGCACATGCGTTGTGTCCGCCAAAGCCGAACGTGTTGCTCAAAGCGGCACGCACGGTGCGCTTCTGCGCCTGGTTGAAGGTGAAGTTGAGCTTGTAGTCGAGTTCTTCATCCTCGTCGCCCTCCTCGTGGTTGATGGTGGGAGGAATGATGTCGTTCTTGACAGAGAGAACGCTGAACATGGCTTCAATGGCGCCTGCTGCACCCAAGAGGTGGCCCGTCATGCTCTTCGTAGAGCTGATGTTGAGCTCGTAGGCGTGGTCGCCGAAGACTTCCTTAATGGCTTTGGCTTCACTGATGTCGCCAACGTGGGTTGAGGTGCCATGCACGTTGATGTAGTCGATGTCCTCGGGCTTCATGCCTGCATCTTCGAGGGCATTCATCATCACGAGTTTTGCACCAAGACCTTCAGGGTGAGAAGCTGTGATGTGGTGTGCGTCGGCACTCATGCCGGCACCAACCATCTCTGCGTAGATCTTCGCACCACGAGCCTTGGCGTGCTCGAGCTCCTCAAGGATAAGGCATACACCGCCTTCACCCATGATGAAACCATCGCGGCTGGCGCTGAAGGGACGGCTTGCCTTCTCGGGCTCATCGTTGCGGGTGGAGAGTGCCTTCATGGCATTGAAGCCGCCCAGACCGCTGGGCACGATGGCTGCTTCTGCACCACCACTGACAATGATGTTTGCCTTGCCCAAACGAATCAGGTTGAAGGCATCGGCAATGGCGTTGGTGCTGCTGGCGCAAGCGCTTGAAGTGATGTAGTTGGGACCATGGAAACCATACTTGATGCTGATGTGGCCTGCTGCGATGTCAGCAATCATCTTGGGCACGAAAAGGGGACTATAGCGGGGACCCATCTGGGCACCGTTTACGGCATAGTTGCCTGCCTCTTCCTCGAAGGTTTTCATGCCGCCGATACCTACACCCAGCACAACACCGATGCGGTTCAAATCCTCAGTCTCGAGGTTCATGCCTGAGTCTTCGACTGCCTGAACTGCTGCGCAGAGTGCAAATTGGCAATAGGGGTCCATCTTTCTGGCTTCCTTCTTGTCGATATACTTCTCCACCTCCAGATTCTTCACTTCACATGCGAAATGGGTCTTGAAGGCTGATGTGTCGAAATGTGTAATGGGGGCAGCACCGCTTTTGCCTGCAATCACGTTTGCCCAAGTCTCCTCAACGGTGTTACCGAGGGGAGTCACGGCGCCAAGTCCTGTTACGACAACTCTTTTGAGTTCCATAAATTTCGTTCGAATTATTTTGTGTGAATGGCGGTTGAATGTCTTTTTAGGGGCTTGTCTGCCTCGTTCGAACTTACCCGCAATTCATTAGTGGTTACTGAAAAAAGAAAATAGGATTCACCCACTACACCCTAAAGTGTGGAGTAAATCCTAATACCTATTGCTTGGAGTTAAGCGTTCTGATGCTCCTCGATGTAGCTGATAGCGTCGCCTACAGTAGAGATCTTCTCTGCCTGATCATCGGGGATGGTGATGCTGAACTTGTTCTCGAACTCCATGATGAGCTCTACGGTGTCCAGAGAGTCAGCACCCAAATCATTGGTGAAAGATGCTTCAGCAACTACGTCTGCCTCGTCAACACCTAACTTCTCAACGATAATCTCCTTTACTTTTGCTTCAATTTCTGACATAATTTTCAGTGTTTAGTGTTTATAAAACTTTATTTTTATTTTCGTCTTTTTCTAAAGCAAATCTTTAATTTGCGATGCAAAGTTAGCGCATTTTTGCAAACTGAGCAAATTATTTGCGTAAAAAATGACAAAAAGTGCACATGTTCGTGCAGAAATGTGCAGATTATTGCTCTAAATTGCGTATTTCATGCACATGGTTATGCGTCCTGCCGAATCTGTCCTCTTAACTGTTGCCAGCAATGGATGCACGAGCAGAGGAGCATCGTGCCTCCAACTGCCCAGTAAGCCCACCCGCTGAGCCATTCCACGCTCGCAAAGGCAAGACCGATGGCGATGGCGTAGGCAACGAGGCGGTAGAGGATGCGGCGTGCCACATGGATGTGATAGCGGATGCGTGCCACACCGATGCCTATGGCAAGGTCGACAAGGCAGCTCACGAGTAGTCCGAGACCGGTTCCTGTCAGTCCCATCCAGTTGTAGCCGATGATGATGGGGGGAATAAAGAAGAGATAGGAGATGGCTTGAATGACGAGATAGGTGCGTGAGTCGCCACCTGCCAGGGGCATGAAGGATGCCGGGAGATAGACCGTGCGGAAGAGCAGTCCTGTTACGGCAATTTGTGCCATCGGAACGACGGGCATGAATTTGTTGGAAAGCAGCAGTGGGACCAGCGCTGGCATAGCGAAGAGCATGAAGAGGATAATCGGCAAGACGAGTGTCATCATCACCTCGATCTGTCGGTTGACCGTTTTGTGCAGTTGTTCGCGATGACTGAAGATGCTGGACAAGCGCGGAAAGTAGTCGGTGTCGAGTGCGGTGAAGATCATGCCGCAGTAGACAAAGACGAGTGAGTAGCCTGACTTGAACAGTCCGACCACGTCGAGCGACCCCTCTCTGTTGAGGAAGGCTTGCACTGCCAATTTCGAGCCGTGGCTGAGGAAGCCTGCCAGAACAAAAAAGATGCCGATGACGAGCATTGAATATCCGCGTTTCAGGTACTTCTGACTGAAACAGAATTGTGGACGGTAGAAGCGATAGGAGAAACTTGCCGTGATGCAGAACGAGCTGAAAGAAAGCAGGAGGATGGCCAGCACGACTGCCTTCATGCCCCAGAAGTAGTAGAGTGGGATGGTTGTCACCAAGCTTGCCACCACTTGCAGTATGGAAACCAAAGCCACGCTGCGCAGTCGTTGTATGCCGCGCAGCACGCAATATTCTCCGCAAGTGAGGGTGAGCAGTCCTACGGCGGGTGAGAGCAGCATGTAGTTGGTTGTCTGCTCATCGTTTTCGAAGGTCCAGCGGGATATGGGCTCTGCCAACACAAGGCACAGGAGGGTGCCAATGAGCGCAAAGAGCAGCACCCACGAGCGTGTCAGCATGATGGCATCGCGCAATCGCTCTTCGCCACCTTCTTGCTCGCGTTCGCCAAAAGCTCTTGACACTTCGCGCACACCGCACTTGTCCATTCCCACATTCGATGTGCTGTGGATGAGTTCAATGGTTTCGTTGAAGATGGCGTTCAGTCCCATTCCTGATGAGCCCAGGAAGAGTGCTGCCAACTTTGTGCGGCACATCTGCAGCAGTATGCTCAGTCCGTTGATGCCAGCAAAGAGACTTGTTGCTTTCAGTATGTCTTTGTAACGTATTCCTGCCATGTTTTCTTGTCTATGCGTGGATATCCTATGTTTTCTTGTCTATGCGTGGATACCCTGATACGGATTCTTGTGTGTATGGATGCGGCACATGTTATGGAGAAGTGCCTTAATCCTGCCTTGTTCTGTTCAGTCAAAATGTTCGCGACGCAGCGGATAGTTGCCGCGCAGTTGCTCAAACTCTTCGGGATGGTGCTTCAGTCGTGCGCTGTCTTCGTGTGGGTTGTAGAGCTGCAGTGCGCGGTCGATGGGGTTGGTGGCAGGAATGATTCCCTTGTCCAGAGTCGGTGGGCATACCTGTATGTCGGCATCCTCTTTTCCCATCCATGCACGAACCGCCTCGAGTGCCATGCGCGTGGCATTCGCCTTGCCATCGGCACTGTAGCCGGCAATGTGTGGAGTGCCTATATATACCTTATTTAATAATACGCGCGCGGGTGTAGGCTCATTCTCCCAAGTGTCGATGATAGCATTCGCCACACGCCCGTCGTTGAGTGCGGAGAGTAGCGAAGTCTCATCGAGTACGCCACCGCGTGCCGCGTTGATAACGACAGGGCGTCGCTGCAGGTGTTGGAAGAACATTTCGTCGAGCAGATGGTAGGTTGGGTGTTGACCGCCATGAATGAGCGGTGTGTGCAGAGTGATGAGATCCGCCTCACGTGCTATTTGGTCAAGCGGCACATTGAGACCTTTCGGTGGGTCGCAGAGCATCACACGACGAACGAGCGGTCGGCAAGCTTCCAACACAGCCGTGCCCACATGTCCCACGCCGATGATGGCTAGGGTGAGCGTGTCGAGCGGTTGTGCGAGTTGTCCTTCCCGTTCGAGAAGGTAGAGCGTGTTGCGCACATACTGTGCCACGCTGGTGGCATTGCATCCCGGACAGTTGGTCCATTGGATGCCCGATCGTTCCAGATAGCGTGTGTCGATGTGGTCGAATCCAATCGTAGCCGTCACAACGAGTCGCACTCGGCTGCCCTCAAGCAATGCCTCGTTGCAGCGGGTGCGGGTGCGCACGATGAGCACATCAGCATCGCGCACATCGTCTGCTGTGATGGCAGCACCAGGCAGATAGAGCACCTCGTCAGCGAGGCGCTCTATCTGTCCTTGGATGTAGGGAATCTTGTCGTCTACAACGATTTTCATTTCTCGGGTGTCATGATGACGGTAGCTTTGTTGCCGCAGTTGAGGAACAGCTTTGCTACAGCCTTGAGGTCGTCATTGGTGATGCCCGTCACAGCCTCAGCGAAGCCATGGTAGCCATCGATGCCTTCGCGGCGGAGCGTCTCGATGTAGCTGAGCCAGCTGCCATTTTCGCGTTCACCCTCCTTGTAGCTCTTCACCATGTATTCCTTGACCTTGCTGATGTACTTCTCATCAAATCCCTTCTTGGCTGCCTGCTTCATTTCCTTGTCCACAGCCTTGCGCACAGCCTTGAGCTTCTCGGGCTTGATGGGAGCCATGAACTGCAAGTTTGCCTTGTAGTTGCCGTCGCTGCCCATGGATAGGCTTGCGCCCACACTGGTGCTGTAGGCAGCGCTCATTTCTTCACGCACCACTTCGAGCATACGCATGTCGAGACACTGTCCCATGATGCTCAGTGCAATGCTGTTCTTCACGGAGTGTTCCATAGGGAAGTGCTGAGCCACGAACATGATGCACTGTGGTTGTTCTTGCTTGCGTGCAAAGATGTTCTCTCGCACACCCGTTAGTGCTCCAAACTTGCAGTCGACAGCCTTTTCTGCTCTGTTCAGTGCAGGCAAGGTGGCGAGATACTGTTCGGAGAAGGTGCGCAGACTGTCCTCATCGAAGTTGCCGCAGAAGACGAAGGTGAAGTCGCTGGCATCCGCATAGCGGTCGGCGTAGATGTCGAGAGCGCGACTATAGTCCGCCTTGTCGAGTTCTTCTTCCTTCAACAGCACGAGGCGGGGATGATTGCCGTAGAGGGTGGTCTTGATGCTGTCGGACAACGCCGTCTGGGGATTCACGTCGCGATTGCGAAGCGCTTCGCGCACCTGCATCATCATCGAACCCACCGCCTTGTCGTCGCGCAGGGGCTTTTGGAAGCGCAGGTAAGTGAGTTCGAACATGGTGCGCAGATCCTTAGGCACTGCGCGTCCCTTCAGATATTCGCTTCGGCTTGTGATGCTGGGCGAAACGCTTGCCTGCTTGCCAGCAAGAGCCTTTTCGAGTTCCACTTGGGTGAAGTTGCCCAAACCAGATCGACCGATGAAGTCGCTGTAGAGTTCGAGCGTCACGGCATCACGGTCTGGGTAGCGTCCTGTTCCGCCATCGCTGTAGGCGTTCATGAGCACTTCGTTGTCCTTGAAGTCTGTCTTCTTGTAGACCACCTTCACGCCATTGCTCAACGTGATTTCTTTTGCACCAAATTCAGCCTCCTTCTCAGTCACAATCTTGCCGGGCGTGGGCAGTTCGGGGATGAGAGGCTCTTCCTTCACGTTGTCCACATAGGGAGCGAGTTCCATCTGCTGCGTGGCGTGTATGTCGTTGAGCAGTTGCTGTTCGGTGGGCTGTACATATCCCTCCTTGTCGGGGTTCATGCTCAGGACCACGAGGTTTGTGTCGCTCACGCTGACCAGTTGCTTCAGAGCCTCATTGATGTCCTCAACAGGAATTTGTCCGGCGAGTGCATTGTAGAGTTGATATTCCATCTCGATGCCAGGCATAGGATCGTTTTCGAGGAAGTGCTGCACACACTCCTGTATGTAGGAGTCGTTCTCGCGCTTGTCGCGGTTCTGGTAGGCACTCTCCATGCGGCTGAGCACCTCAGCCTTGCAGCGAGCATATTCGGTGGCGGTGAATCCATGCTCGGCAGCGCGATACACCTCAGCCATGACCGTCTTCACAGCGTCGTCTATTTTTCCTTCTTTGGGCACGACGACGGTGTTCAGTGCCTTGGTCACCTTAGAGAGGATGAAGTCGCCGTCCTCCACGCCCGCCTGGATGAAAGGCGCCTCTGGGTTGAGTGCGAGTTCGCTGATGCGCTGGTTGAGCATGGTGCAAGCCATGCCTACGGCGAGTTCTGTGACGATGCCGTTCACCGTGTTCTTGTATTCTGTGGGTACGAGCTGTTTGTGTTTGTTGAAGATCATCACGATGCCCACGCTCTGCTCCTTATCCTTGTCGCAAGCCACGATGGGTTCGTTGTTGTCGGGTACATCGTAGTAGACACGTTCGGCAGCATTCTCGGGCATCTGGATGCTGTTGAAGTATTCCTTGATTTTAGCCTCCACATGATCCACATCGAGGTCGCCCACCACGATGATGGCTTGCTGGTCGGGTCGATACCACTTCTCATAGTAGGCACGCAGTGCTTCGGGTTTGAAGTTGTCGATGACGTCCATCGTGCCGATGGGCAAGCGGTTGCCGGGTCGGCTGTTGCTGAGCAGTCGGGGCAGTTGTCGCTCATAGATGCGCATGACTGCGCTGCTGCGCATGCGCCATTCCTCGTGTATGACGCCACGCTCCTTGTCGATTTCCTTAGGGTCGAGGATGAGGTCATGGCTCCAGTCGTGCAGGATGAGCAGCACGCTGTCGATGGTGGCTTCTCTGGTGGTGGGCACGTTGTTGATGTTGTAGACCGTTTCGTCCACGCTGGTGTAGGCGTTGAGCTGTTCGCCAAACTTCACGCCGATGCTCTCCAGATAACGGATGACCTGGTTGCCGGGGAAGTTCTTTGTTCCGTTGAAGCACATGTGCTCCAGGAAGTGTGCCAAACCGCGTTGGTTGTCCTCTTCGAGCACAGAGCCCACCTTCTGTGCGATGTAGAAGTTGGCCTGTCCGATGGGTCGTTCGTTGTGTCGAATGTAGTAGGTCAGACCATTGTCCAGCTTGCCATATCGGGTGCCGGGGTCCATGGGCAGTTGTTGCAGCATAGCTTGCTGCATGGCTGCCATCTCTTCTTGCGACTGTGCGCTGAGCAGCGAGGTGCATGCCAGAGCTGCCGCAGCAAGAATCATTCTGAATTTCATTGTTTCTTATTTGGCTTATTTGTTTTGCTCTATGTTCTGAGCGAGGGCATATCCTGCCCCCTCTCTCTCTGTTTTGTTCATTTCTTCAGTTCCAACCACTTGATGAACTCCTGTATGTCCTCATTGAAAGAGTAACTCGTGTTGAGCGGATGCCCTTCGGCATCGAGCAGCACGTAGAAGGGTTGCGCGTTGGCGCCGAACTTGATGCGCTGCAGAAAGCTCCACTTGTCGCCCACGGTGCGCAGTTTTGTCGTGCTGCCGTTCTCAGGCACCTCTTGCACTTCGGGGAGCGAGGTCTTGTCGTCGACGAAGAGCGAGATGAGCACATAGTTCTCACGGATGAGTTGCTGCACAGTGGGGTCGGTCCAGACGGCAGCCTCCATCTTGCGGCAGTTGACGCAGCCGAAGCCCGTAAAGTCGAGCATAACGGGTTTGCCCACCTGCTTAGCATAAGCCATGCCAGCTTCATAGTCGGTGAACTGTGCCTCCACGACTTCCTCCTTTTGGAGGTTGAAGTCCTGAGTGTTCATGGGAGGAGCGAATGCGCTCACAGCCTTGCAGGGCGCCCCCCAGAGACCCGGCACCATGTAGAGTGCAAAGGCGAAGGAGCAGAGTGCCAGGAAGAAGCGTGTGATGCCCGTGCGGTGGTTCACAACCACCTCACCCATCTCGTCGTATTCGTCCTCGTCGTGAGGGAAACGAATCCATCCGATGAGGTAGGCACCGAGCAGTGCGAAGATGACAATCCAGAGGGAGAGGAACACCTCACGGTCGAGCAGATGCCAGCCATAGGCGAGGTCTGCCACGCTGAGGAACTTGAGGGCAAAGGCGAGTTCGAGGAATCCCAGGCACACCTTGATGCAGTTCATCCAGTTGCCACTCTTGGGAGCCGACTTGAGCCATGTGGGGAAGAGTGCGAAGAGCGTGAATGGCAGCGCCAATGCGATGGCAAAGCCCAGCATGCCCACTGTGGGTGCGATGATGTTGCCGCTTGTGCCCATCTCCACCAAGAGGAAACCGATGATAGGACCTGTGCAGCTGAAGCTGACCAGTGAGAGTGTGAATGCCATGAGGAAGATGCTCAGGATGCCGCTCGTCTTGTTGGCCTTGTTGTCGACGGCATTGCCCCAGCTTGAAGGCAGGGTCAGTTCGAAGCCGCCCAGGAAGCTGGCAGCAAACACCAGCAACATGAGGCAGAAGAAGATGTTGAAGATGGCATTGGTGGAGAGCGAGTTGAGCGCGCTGGCACCGAAACAGAGCGTCACCACCAGACCGAGGAAAACGTAGATGACCACGATGCTCAGACCATAGAGCATAGCGTCGCGCACACCCTTCTTCTTGTCGTCCTTGCTGCGCTTGAGGAAGAAGCTCACGGTCATCGGTATGATGGGCCATACACAAGGTGTGAGCAGGGCAATGAATCCACCCACCAAGCCGAGCAGGAAGATGGCGAGCAGACCTTTTTCTGACGTGTACGCATTGTCTTCGCCAAAAGCCTTCAGTTCGTCGATGACGGGTGTCCAGAGTCCGGTGTCGGAGGTCGTTGTGGCAACGCTGTCGGTCTGTGCAGCAAGTGAGTCAGCTGTTGTTTCAGGTTCTGTCTGCTTCATCTCCTCAGCAGCAGTCTCGATGGCAGCTGCCTCGTCGACCTTCTCGTTGCCCTTCTTGTCAGCCTCAGCCGTGTTGTTGCTTGCCACTTGTGCGGGTTCGGGTTTGCCGGTGCCCTTAAATTCGAAGTCCACATCAGAGGGTGGAATGCAGTTCTCGTCGTTGCAAGCACCATAGGTGAGATATCCGCTCACCTCATACTGCTCTTCCGTGATGGTGAAGCTCTGCACGAAGGTGGCTGTCCCTTCCATGTAGCTCACCTCCATGCCAAACATGTCGTCCATGGCCTTGTGTATGTTGCCCTTGGCCTTTAGACTGCCCTTGGGCTTCACGCCCTTGGCTTTCTCGATGGTCAGTTCAGCCTTGGTGGGACCACCATCCTTGATGTCTGTGCCATAGACGTGCCATCCAGCATCGATTTTGCCAGTGAAGACCACTTCGATTTCGCTGTCAGAGACTTTGTTTTCCTTCACCGTGAACTTTACGGGTGAAGCAAGTTGAGCCGCTGCAGACAGTGTGCAGCAGATCATGAGCAGAGAGAATAGGATTTTTTTCATTGCGTTGTGTGCGCCTAACGTGATACGTAATTGATTATTTGTGCGCAAAGTTACGACTTTTTTGGCACATAACAAAAACTGGCACAAAAATAAGTGTTTCTTACTTATTATCGTGCCCGTTATTTTATGTTTTTTAACCTTTTGTTGCGTTCCTTTAGCGCAGTTCGCCCCTATCAGTTTGTCAGTCCTCTTTCGTTTTCTGCTGCGTAGTTGTTTCGTTTTCCGCTACGGGACCGTTCCGTTTTCCGCTGCGTAGTCCGCATCTTAGAGCGCGCGCAAGTCAGCCTCCAGTGTCTCGTCGGAAGGACGCTTGGCATCGTCATTGACGACATTGCCTTCTGGGTCGATGATGACGAAGCGTGGAATGCTTTTGAAGTTGAGTGTCTCGCTAATGAGGTCGGTGGTGGTGCTGTTGACCAAATACTGCGGCCATGAGGGCTTTTCCTCAGCCAGCTTGGCGTGCCAGGCTTCGGGTTGGTGGTCGATGGAGATGCTCAGGAAGCGCACCTTCTCTTGGTCAGCCATGCTTGCCACGAGTTTCTCGAGATAAGGAATCTCCATGCAGCAAGGTTTGCACCAGCTTGCCCAAATGTCGATGTAGAGGTAGCTGCCTCGCAGTGAGGCCAGTGTGATGGTCTTGCCCTCTGGGTCGGTCAGTTCCACGCCCGCCAGTTTTTGTGTCACGGAGTTCTCTTCGGTGGTGCTCTCAGCTGTCACTTCGGTGTTCACTTCGGTGCCTTCCGCAGCCTGTGCTTCTTTCTTGCAGCTGCTCATGGCGAGGCATGCCAGCAGCGCGATGCAGCATGTAGTTTTCTTCATAATCGTAGTTTTTGTTGTATGGTATAATGTTGTTGTTTCGTTTCAGAGCGAAAGAGTTATTTCTTCAGGCACTTCTTCTCCTGTGGCTTGTTGTCATGGCAAAATTAGATATAAATGAGCAAACGACCAAATTTTGAACCAAAAAACTGCCGGCACCCTCTTTCGTTGACCACCTTCACGCTCTTTCGTTGACTGCCTTTACCCTCTTCCGATGACCACCAGAAAGGTCACCTCCCCCCTCCCCACACAAGTAGTATAGCAGAAACGCAAGAGGCGCAAAGGTGCGAAACATGATGTTCCGTGCCTTTGCGCCTTTATGCGTATCTGTCCACCTGTGGTGTCAGACGTGTGCAGGTGTTATTTCTTCAGAATCTTGTTGACAAGTTCGTCGAAGAGCTCCCTGCGCAGCATCTTGTTGAAGTAGGTGTCGTTGGGATTGCACTCACGATAGCCGTAGTCGGGCTGCGTCATCTGAATCCACATGAAGAGGTCAGTGGCAGTGGGCTGACGGTTGTCAACGGCTCCGCTGTTGTTGCCGTCGCCAATCAGGATGACGTGGTAGGCATCCTTCGTCACACCGTCGGGGGCTGTGCAGGTGATGGTGACGCGGTTCCAGCCTGAGAGGGGACGAATGGTCACCGCTTCGCGCACGGTGGCATTGGAGTTGGCAGGCGTACCAACTATGGTGTAGTTGTTTCCGGCATAAAGCAGGCAGCTGCCAGCCAGGTCATACTCCCAGGTTGCGTTGGTGCGGCGTGCTAGATAGAGATGCACGTTGGGGTCGAACTTCTCGTGGAACCGGCCGTTGCCGTCGTTGCCGTCGCACACGAAGGCATGACCGCCCTGATACTTGCCAGGAGAGCCTTCCATGTAGACGGGTCGCTTGGCGCGCAGCTTCTGAAGGATGCGCTCCTCAAATGCTTCCTAACCTATCTTCTTCATCTCCACCAACTCGATGCTCTCTGCGTTGTAGTCGAAATAGTTGATGATGGCAGGAATCAGTCGGGTGCGTACCGAACCACTGGCAGGACCGTAGGAGGTGCGCAGTGCCATGCCGAGGTCGCGCATGAGTGTCGCCACATCGTTCACGCCTTGGTTGCTCAGGTTATAGCTGGAACCAGACTTGGCAAAATAGTCCTTGTGGGTAGCCATCGACTCCCAATGATAGGCGTCGTTGTAGAGGTCTACCGACCACTTTGCCTTGCCGACTCCTTCTGTCACGTCAAACTCGATAGAGCCGTAGCCTTGTTTGGGGTGCTTGTGGTAGTACATCACCTGCGCCAATGCTGTGGTCACACAACCTGTGGCAGCCCTGCCGCCGTTGTACTGGCTGTTGCTGCTGCCACCCACTGTGAGTGGGCACTTGAGGTTGTTGGGCGGCATCTGGTCCCACTTGAGATTGCCGAGCAGGGGCTGGATGACTTCTGTACTCTGCGTTCTTGCTATCGTCTTCTGGGGGGCAGCGGATGTTTCGCTCAACGAACTGATCTGTCGGGCGTAGCACTCCATGAGAAACTTCATGCAGTCGGGGATGTTGTTGGGGTCGAACTTGCCCTCGTCGCTATAGCCTAAGATTTCTACCGCGTTGTCGTCGGCTGATGCCAACACGAAGCCTTCGCTGCCCATGCTGAAAGCATAGACGGCTGGCTCGCCGCTTGTGGTGTTCTCTGTGTAGACATGCGTGATAGCGCTCGTCTAACTTGCCATACGGCTGCCTTGCGCATACCGTTGGGCGCTGCGGTGCTCTGGCGGAACTTCTGCACCTTCTGAAGGGCTTGGTTGAGGTCGATGGGGTCGGCACTCACTGTGAGCGAAACGGCGCATAGCAGCGCGGCAGCCGAGAGGTGTTTGATGTGGAGCATTGAATAGTGAAGGTAGAGTTTAGTTTGTGATAAAGTGTAGTTAGGGTTTAGTCTTGCCGGTAAGATTCGTTACGGTTTAGTTTTGTCGGCGGAGTAAAGGAAAAAGGTGGCACATTATGACTGCATCCACATATTTCTCCAATCTACTGCAAAGTTACGACTTTTTTCGAGAATACCATTTATTCTGCTCGCGAATCATAATTTTTTACAAAAAAAACGCCTATTTCTTTATTTTTTCAATAAATAGGGTGGCGGTTTCGTAAAATTATATTACCTTTGTGCCCAATAACCTAAATTCAACATTAATTTTTAAATAAACTATGAAGAAAATTTTTACCCTTTTCGCTGTGGCTTTGATGGGTGTGAGTGCCGTGAGCGCTCAGACCAAGGCAGAGCTCATCGCTAAGCGCACTGAGGTTCAGTCGCAGCTCGACAAAATCAAGGATGATGGCATCGCCAAGAAATTCGAAATTCGCCTTGATGCTCAGTATGTGAACAACTTTAAGGGCGGTCTCGGCTTCACCAAGGAAGACGGCAACGGTATTACCAAGTCAGAAGAAGGTGGTCTCATCAACTTTGGTCTTGGCTACAACTTCAATAGCAACTGGTATCTGGGCTTGGCTTCAGGTTATGTGCACAACATGATCGGTAGCGTGAACCAGAGCATCCCCTTGCTGCTCGACCTCACCTATCGCTGGAACACCAAGAACCAGAAGTGGTCTGTCTTCGGCGAGGCACGTGGTGGATACATGTGGTCTGTAACGAAGGCTGCTGACATGATCCCCTACCACATGAATGGCTTCCCCAACGCACTCATGCTCGAACCTCAGGTGGGTGCTTACTATCGCATCACTCCCAAAATCGACCTCAAGCTGGCTCTGGGCTACATGTTCTACGATCCCGAGAAGGAAGGTTTCGGCGTTGACCTGAGCAACAGAAACTATGGTTTCTTCAAGATCGGTTTCAACTTCCGCATGGGCGGCGACGGAACTGCTAAGCTCAAGGCTCAGCTGGCTGAGTACGACCGACTGATTGCTGCCTACAAGGAGCCCAAGCCAAAAGAAGAGGTTTGGACCACTGTTGTCGACACCACCTGGTACGACGAGGTTACCTATGAGGATGACATCCGCGAGCGCGACATCGACAAGCGCATCTTCTTCACCATCCGCGAGAGCGAGGTGGGCACCACCGACGAGCAGATCGCTGCTGTGGCTGAGTTCCTCAAGACGGTGCAGAATGGTGAGGTCACCATCACTTCTTATGCCGACAAGGGCACCGGTAATGCTAAGCTCAACCTGGGCTACTCAAAGCAGCGTGCCGACAAGACCCGCCGTGCACTCATCGAGAAGGGTGTAGATCCCAAGATGATCAAGAAGACTGAGTGGAAGGGTGATGCTGTTCAGCCCTATCCCGGCGAGAACGACAAGAACCGTGTCAGCATCATCACCGGTCACGGTGTCTACAACGTTCCCAAGAAGATTGTTACGAAGAAGTTCAAGACTTCTGAGCGTCGCGTGCGCGTTCAGTAATCTGAGAACAACGAATAAAAAATGGCATTCGTCCTTATCGGGGCGGATGCCTTTTTTGTTTGTCTCACCTTTGCGTGATACGTCATTTTTGTTTCTGCTGCAGAAACTTTTTGTTTCTGCAGCAGAAACCTTTGGTTTCCGTAGCAGAAACTTTTGGTTTCCGTAGCAGAAACTTTTAGTTTCCGTAGCAGAAACTGAATCGAATAGTTTATTGTTGTTGTTGTTTGGCAAGAGAAAATTATTCGTGTCCGGTAAATAGGCTGAAAGGCTTGCAGCAATTAGCCCAATGCCAAAGCGGTAGCGACGCCTTGGGGTATCTGCCACAAAAAAAGCCGCCCCACGATTGCAGGGCGGCTTTGTTATTGTATCTTTCGGCTGACTCGAACGAGCAGCACTGGATGTTAGAGCTGGGGACCAGCAGCAACGAGAGCCTTACCAGCCTCGTTGGTGGTGTACTTGGCGAAGTTCTTGATGAAGCGAGCAGCCAAGTCCTTAGCCTTCTCTTCCCACTCAGCAGCATCTGCGTAGGTGTCGCGGGGGTCGAGGATGGCGGGGTTGACGTTAGGCAGATTGGTGGGAACCTCGAAGTCGAACATGGGGATCTTCTTGGTCTCAGCCTTCAGGATGCTGCCATCGAGGATAGCGTCGATGATGCCACGAGTATCGGGAATTGAGATACGCTTGCCAGTACCGTTCCAACCAGTGTTGACGAGGTAAGCCTTAGCGTCGTTGGCAACCATCTTCTTCACAAGTTCCTCAGCATACTTTGTGGGGTGCAACTCGAGGAATGCCTGACCGAAGCAAGCTGAGAAGGTGGGAGTGGGCTCGGTGATGCCACGCTCTGTGCCTGCGAGCTTAGCGGTGAAACCTGAGAGGAAGTAGTACTGAGTCTGCTCGGGAGTGAGGATGCTCACGGGAGGCAGTACGCCGAATGCATCAGCGCTGAGGAAGATGACATTCTTTGCTGCGGGAGCTGAGCTGCCGGGCTGGATGTTGTTGATGTGGTTGATGGGGTAAGAAACGCGGGTGTTCTCGGTGACGCTCTTGTCGTTGAAGTCGATCTTGCCATCGGCAGCCACGGTAACGTTCTCGAGGAGGGCGTTGCGCTTGATAGCGTTGTAGATGTCGGGCTCGTGCTCCTTAGAGAGGCCAATCACCTTAGCGTAGCAACCACCTTCGAAGTTGAAGACGCCGTTGTCGTCCCAACCGTGCTCGTCGTCACCGATGAGGCGACGCTTGGGGTCGGTAGAGAGGGTGGTCTTGCCGGTGCCAGAGAGACCGAAGAAGATGGCGGTGTTCTCGCCGTTCATGTCGCAGTTGGCTGAGCAGTGCATTGAAGCGATGCCCTGGAGGGGGAGGTAGTAGTTCATCATAGAGAACATACCCTTCTTCACCTCACCGCCGTACCAGGTGTTGATGATCACCTGCTCGCGTGAGGTGGTGTTGAAGGCTACGCAAGTCTCGCTGTTGAGACCGAGTTCAGCGTAGTTGCTCACCTTTGCCTTGCTTGCGTTGTAGATGACGAAGTTGGGCTCAAAGTTCTCGAGCTCCTCAGCAGTGGGCTGGATGAACATGTTGGTCACGAAGTGTGCCTGCCATGCCACCTCAACGATGAAGCGAACAGCCATGCGGGTGTCCTTGTTGGCACCGCAGAATGCGTCTACGACGTAGAGGGTCTTGTTGCAGAGCTCCTTAACGGCGAGCTCCTTAACGGTTGCCCATACCTCTTCGCTCATGGGGTGGTTGTCGTTCTTGTACTCCTCGCTGGTCCACCATACGGTGTTCTTTGAGTTCTCGTCCATGACGATGTACTTGTCCTTGGGGCTGCGGCCGGTGTAGATACCGGTCATCACGTTCACAGCGTTGAGCTCGGTGTTCTGACCTACCTCATATCCTTCGAGGCCAGCCTTGGTCTCCTCGGCGAAGAGTACCTCGTAGGAGGGGTTGTGGGCGATCACGGTAGAACCGGTGATGCCGTACTTAGTCAAATCTAATGTTGCCATTGGTTTTAAGTATTAAGTTGGTTTATAAATTGTTTTTACAACTCACTCTGCCTTGTCGCAGGGGGGGGGCTGTTCGCGCAAGTCCCTACCTTAGGCATCGCAAAGGTACAAACTTTCTGTGAAACGATAAAGCGATTTTTAACTTTTTTATCAATCCATGCCCCTTTTTATGATTTTATTAAGTTTTGCTGTTTCGTTTGTTCTTTTTTTGCCTAAATTTGCGGTGAACGTACTATCGCGGTATAGTGCGGCGGCACACCTTGGGGCGTGACGCGCTTCCTGCTTTTTTGAACTTTTTGCTGTTAGTTGCCATGAAGACCATCAACCTTTCACTTCAGTCAACGCTCGTCAATCAGTTTGTTGCCGAGTTGCGCCACGTCGACGTGCAGACCGACCGCATGCGCTTCCGCCAGAATCTGCGCCGTCTGGGGCAGTGCATGGCGTATGAGATAGCGCGCACGTTTGACTATTCGGAGAAGTCTGTAACTACGCCTCTCGGGGTGGCGCAGGCGCTCACGCCAGACAACGATGTGGTGGTGGGCACGGTGTTTCGTGCCGGACTGCCCATGCATGAGGGCATGCTCGACATGCTGGATGGTGCCGGCAACGCTTTTGTGTCGGCATATCGCTACTATAAGGATGAGAAGTGCAGTGAGGTGGAGGTGTGCATCGAGTATCTGGCTTCGCCTTGTCTGGATGGGCGCACGCTCATCATTGCCGACCCGATGCTCGCCACGGGCGAGAGCATGGAGTTGGCGCTGAAGGCTTTCTGCACCAAGGGCACGCCATCAACGGTGCACCTGGCTTGCATCATTGCCAGCGAGCAGGGTGTGGCACATCTGCAAAAGGTCTTTGCACAGCGCGACGACATCACGCTGTGGTGTGCTGTGGTGGATCCGTTGCTCAATGAGCACAAATACATTGTGCCAGGTCTGGGTGATGCTGGCGACCTGGCGTATGGGGGAAAAGATTAGAAAGAAAAATGTGGAAGGCGCGGACTGAGTGCGGCACAGATGCCTCACTCGCCCCCTTCGTATTCGAGTTCGCCTTCGACAATCCAGCGGATGTCTTCGGGGTCGAAGTTGCCCATGTCTTCTTTTTTGGCAAGGCGTGCCATGTATTTGGCAGCTTCTTCCACGTCGATTTCACTGTCTGCGTCTTCGTCCTCTGTGTCGAAGACACCGCTTTTTTCGCAGTATTCGGCAAAGAGGTCGAGCATGTAGTAGATGTTGTCTTCACTGAAGCGTTCCTTCACATCCTGAGGCAGGTAGTTCTTGATGAACTCCACGACCTGGCGGTCTTCTTCCGCAAAGAGCAGTTCTTCGTTTAGTTCCATAGAGTGGCTTGGTGGGGTGTGTGGTGTGATTTCTGTTTGGGGTGTCTCGGTTGAGCACGTCCTGTTGTCCGCTGAGACGAGGGCGTTGCCTATCGATGAGTGAGGAGAAGGAGGGGCATGCGTGTTTCACCGAAGGGCGGCATAGGTGGCTGCACACATGCCCGTCCCCCCTCTCTCATTTTACTCCTCGTGTCTCGCTGACGGGCGATTCAAACGAGACATGAGCAGAGATGCTCAGGGGGTGGAGTCGTCACCCTTACTGAAGAATAGCTTTCAGCTTCTCTTCGAGCACGGGACGTGGCGCTGCGCCAACTTGCTTGTCGACTACCTCGCCGTTCTTGATGAAGAGGATGGTGGGGATGTTGCGTACTCCGAACTTCATGGGGAGGTCTTCGCTTTCTTCGATGTCGACCTTGCCAATGATGGCTTGACCCTCATAGTCGTTGGCAAGTGCTTCAACGATGGGGGCTACCTTTTTGCAGGGTCCACACCAAGTGGCCCAAAAGTCGAGCACCATGGGCTTGTTCTGTGATACGAGTTCTTCGTAGTTGCTGTCATTAATCTGTAACATATTTTCTTCTGTTTTTTGGTTATTTATTGTTTCTGTTTTCTCTTGTAATCGCCATGTTCCCTTTTCTTGTTCATTAGACATAAACGAAAGGCTGTGTACCTCTTCCTATTAAACGGTATGCAATGTTCCTTTTCCTGTTTAGTGGTATAAACGGTACGCAGTTTCTCTTCCTTATTCAATGGCATAGCTCAGACCATCTGTTTCGTCGAGTATGCGGATGAAGTCGGAGGTGATGCTGATGGAGGTGGGCGACCTCATGGCAAGCTGCTGTCTGCCATCGGTGTCGATGAAGCGAAAGCGAAGTGCCACTCTGCCAGGATGCTTGCGCACATACTCGGAGAGGGAAGCAACGAGGTTGTTGTTCAGAACCGGAGAACCGATGGTGGGCGCACCGCTGGTGGAGACCGTGTCGGGCATGTCGTCGGGGTCGGCATCTGGGTCGGCGGAAGAGGTGCTGAAGTCCTGCTCCTGGTCGGTGGATGCCGTTCCGAGTGGAATGGTCAGTGTGAGTCCTTGCACGAGTGTGTCCTTCACATCGTTGAGGAGCGAGATCTGTGTGATGTGCAATTCTAGTTCTTCGGGTCTGTACTGCTTAGGCTGCACGCGAGCGGTAATGTAGAGCGAATATCCGACTACCATGTATTTCGACCAGTTGACCCATTCATTTCCGAAGAGCGCAATCTCGCCAGAGCCAGAGTAGTCTTCGATGGTGGCAATGCCGAATTGGTTTCCCTTCTTGGTCATGCCGGTGCGGAGGTTGGTGACGATGCCGCCGAGTCGCACTTCTTGGTTGGCGAATGCCGTGAGGTTCGCCATTTGTTCCATGTGCAGGTTGCAGAGTCCGTTGAGTATGACCTTATACTCGTCGAGCGGATGGGCAGAAAGATAGATGCCCACGAGCTCACGTTCTTTGTTGAGGCGCTCGATGTCGCTCCAGGATTCTGCCTCGGGGATGCGCGGCGTGTTCACCTCGACAGCATCCATGCCGAAGAGTGAGTATTGCGCCTCCTGCATGGTCTGCTGATACTGATTGCTGAAGCGCACGAGCTGGTCGATGAAAGCATCGCCTTTGGGCGAGACGAACAAGAACTGTTCTCGGGTGATCTGGTTGTGGAAGGTGTCGAAAGCACCGCTGAGGGCGAGCACCTTCATGCCGCTGCTCTTGACAGCAGACATAGGGACGCGCTGCAGGAAGTCGAAGATGTGGGTGTACTCCCCGCCCTTGGCGCGCTCTGCCACGATGACATTGGCAGCCTGTGCGCCGAGTCCTTTGATGGCGGTCAAGCCGTAGCGTATCTGTCCTTTCTTGTTCACACCGAAGTCGCAGTACGACTCGTTGACGTCGGGTCCGAGCACCTCAATCTTCAGCGCCTTGCACTCTGCCTGCAATTTGGTGATTTCCTTGATGTCGTCCTTGGCGCGTGTCATCAGCGCCGCCATGAATTCGGAGGGGTAGTGTGCTTTGAGATAGGCAGTCTGGTAGGACACCCATGAATAGCAGGCAGCGTGCGACTTGTTGAAGGCGTAGGAGGCGAACTTCTCCCAGTCGCTCCATATCTTTTCGAGAATCTTTGCATCGTGACCGTTCTTCGTTCCGCCCTCGATGAACTTCGGCTTCATGGCGTCTACGATGTCCTTCTTCTTCTTACCCATCGCCTTACGAAGAGCGTCGCTCTCGCCTCGCGTGAAGTTGGCAAGCAGACGGGAGAGAAGCATGACCTGCTCCTGATAGACGGTGATGCCGTAGGTGTCTTTGAGATACTTCTCCATGACGGGCAGGTCGTAAGTGATGGGCTCCAGACCGTTCTTGCGCCGGATGAACGACGGGATGTAGTCCATGGGACCGGGGCGATAGAGCGCATTCATGGCGATGAGGTCCTCGAAGACGGTGGGGTGGAGTTCTTTGAGGTACTTCTGCATTCCTGCAGATTCAAACTGGAAGGTGCCGACGGTGCGTCCCTCTTGATAGAGCTTGAAGGTGAGGGGGTCGTCGATGGGTATGGTGTCGAGGTCGATGTCCACGCCGTGGGCTTCCTTGATGACGCGGCACGCCTCCTTCATCTGCGAGAGCGTCTTTAGTCCGAGGAAGTCCATCTTGATGAGACCGGTCGACTCGATGACGTGTCCGTCGTATTGCGTGACGGGTGTCTTGACGTTGGCGAAGTCGGGGTCGTCGGCTGTGGAGACAGGAACGTGCTGGCTGATGGGGTCGCGGCAGATGATGAAACCGCAGGCATGTATGCCCGTGTTGCGTGTCGTGCCTTCGAGCCGCAGTGCATACTTGATGGTGTTGGCTTCTCGCTCATCTTTGGAGGCTGCAGCCTGTTGCAGCTCCGGAGTGTGCTTGAGGTAGTTGACGAGCTTGGGTTTCATGCCGTCGGGCAGACGGTCGGGCATGGCCTTGCAGAGTGCGTTGGTCTGACTGAGCGGATAACCTAAGACGCGCGCCACGTCCTTGATGGCATTTTTGGCAGCCATGGAGCCATAGGTGATGATGTGGGCACAGTTCTCGTGGCCATACTTGTCCATCACCCACTGTAGCACCTTGCCTCGTCCGTCGTCGTCGAAGTCGGTGTCGATATCGGGCAGCGAGATACGGTCGGGGTTGAGGAAACGCTCAAACAGCAAGTCGTAGCGCATGGGGTCAATCTTGGTGATGCCCAAACAATAGGCAACAACGCTTCCGGCTGCCGAACCGCGGCCGGGGCCTACCCATACGCCGAGCTCTTGGCGCGCCGAGTTGATGAAGTCCTGCACGATGAGGAAGTAGCCAGGGAAGCCCATCGTCTTCATGATGTGGAGCTCGAAGCGGATGCGGTCGTCCACTTCCTTGGCAATGCCGTGCTTGGCAGCCCAAGCGGAGAGTTCGTCGGGTTGCAAGGCGTGGTCGTTGGGTATCTCGGCGTAGCCCGTTCCGTAGAGCCGGCTTGCTCCTTCGTAGCCGAGTTTTCCGAGATAGTCAGCTTCGAACTTGATGCGGTAGAGTTTCTCAAAGCCACCTAATTTCTGTATCTTTTTTCTTCCTTCCTCTTCCGGCATGGGGTTCGCTCCATTCTCGTCGCTCGTAAATTCGCGCAGCAGGTCTGCCTCGCCGAACGTCTGGCGCCACTGCTCCTCTGTGCCGAACTCCCCAGGGATGGGGTAGAAAGGCATAATGGGGTCGCTCTCGATGTTGTAGAACTCCACTTTGTCGAGAATCTCGCAGGTGTTGGCAAGTGCATCGGGAATGTCGGAAAAGATTTCGTTCATCTCCTCGCGTGTCTTGAACCATTCCTGCTTGGTGTAGAGCATGTGCGGGTCGTCGAGCTTTTTGCCCGTGGCGAGACAGAGCAGAATCTCGTGTGCATCACCATCTTCTTCGTCGACGAAGTGACAATCGTTGGTGCAGACAAGCTTCACTTGGTGCTTGCGTGCCAGTTCGACGATGACGGGGTTGCACTGCTTCTGCAGTTCATAGGTTTCGCGGTTGGCGCGCAGTGTAGGGTTCTTCACTTCGTGGCGCTGTATCTCGAGATAGTAGTCGTCGCCCCATATTTTCTTGAACCAAAGGATGGCATCCTCGGCAGCCTGAACGTTGCCGGAGAGAATCTTCTTGGGAACCTCTCCGCCGATACATGCAGAGCAGATGATGAGGCCCTCGTGGAATTGTTCGAGGTCCTTGTGGTCGGTGCGTGGGCGCATATAGTAGCCATCTACCCATGAGCGCGACACCAGGTTGATGAGGTTACGGTAGCCCACCTCGTTTTTGGCGAGTACGACAAGGTGCCATCCCGATTGGTCCTGCTTGCCCTTCGTGAGCGTCTTGTCGCCGCGCCGTGCCACATACATCTCGCAGCCGAAGATGGGCTTGAAGGGCTCGAGTCCCTCTTTCTTTCGCCCTTTGTTCACCTTGTTGCAGTAGTCAAACAGTTCTTTGATGCCAAGCATGTTGCCATGATCGGTGACGGCAATGCCGCGCATGCCGTTTTCGACGGCCTTATCCACCATTTTAGGAATCTTGGACATGCCGTCGAGCAGGGAGTAGTCTGTATGGACGTGGATGTGTACGAAGTCTTGCATTGCTATGAAAAATTGCTCAAAGTTATAATCTTTTTTTGAGGAAAAGAAGAGTCAAAGTCAAAAAATGCGCAGACAAACGTCAAAATGGCTGCAGAAAGTCTTTTTTTTCAACTTATATTTTTAATTAAGGAGAATTGTTTGTAACTTTGCCCCAAATATGTATTAAAATAACCGCAAAATGGGAAAAAGACTGCGCAAACTCCGCAAAAAGATAACACTTCATCGTGAAGGAACCAACACGCTGGTTGTTGGTGGCATCGCATTGTTGCTCCTCAACGGGCTGCTTTTTGAGTTGTCCACCCACTACGGATGGACCATGATACCTTTCTACGTCGTGCTTGCCATCACCGGTGTGCTCTATCTCATTGTTGTCAACTTCTTCCGCTGTCCAGAGCGTCGTTTTGAGGAGGACACTACGGGCATCGTCATCGCGCCAGCAGACGGCAATATCGTCTGCATCGAGGAGGTGGAGGAGAAAGAATACTTCCACGACCGACGTCTCATGGTGAGCATCTTCATGAGCGTGACCAATGTTCATGCCAACTGGGTGCCCGTCGACGGCACCGTGCTCTATACCCGTCACCACAACGGCAACTTCCATCGTGCATGGTTGCCCAAGGCAAGCGAAGAGAACGAGCGCGCCACGACGGTGATACGCACACCTCAGGGAACTGAAGTCTTGGTGCGACAGATTGCAGGAGCCGTGGCGCGCCGCATCGTCACCTACACGCAAGCCGGCGATGAGGTGGAGATTGACGACCATCTGGGATTCATCAAGCTCGGCTCGCGCGTCGACACCTATCTGCCTCTTGGCACAAAGGTGCTCGTGCAGATGAGGCAAAAGACGGTTGGCAACCAAACGGTGTTGGCAAAGCTCTAAGCTGTCGCAAGCCGCTTTCCCGCCGCTTATCTCGCCGGGGGGGTACTTGTCTCCCTCCATCAACGCTTTACTTGTCTCCCTCCATCAACGCTTTACTTGTCCCCCTCCATCAAGGCTTTACTTGTCCTCTCCATCAACGCCATGTGTTGTGCTTTGTGTCCTACTGAACGCTGAACTATGAATATCAAAAAGCATATCCCCAATACCATCACTTGCTGCAACCTCATCTGTGGTTGCCTGGCAGTCTTCTCTGCTGTGCTCGGCGAAACCAGCTGCGCCCTCATCTTCATCATCTGCGGAGCCGTATTCGATTTCTTTGACGGCATGGTGGCACGCTTGCTGCATGTGTCCTCGCCCATAGGCAAAGAGCTCGATTCGCTCGCCGATGTTGTCACCTTTGGTGTAGCACCCTCAACCATGCTCATGACCATGATTGCTCAGTCGCAGATGCCCGCCTGGATGCCTGTCGAAGTGGCACACTACCTTCCCTTCGCAGCCTTCATCATGGCAGCCTTCTCAGCCCTCCGCTTGGCAAAATTCAATCTTGACGAGCGGCAGTCCACCTCCTTCATCGGACTGCCCACGCCTGCCAATGCCCTCTTTTGGGGCGCCCTCATCGTGGGACAGAAGTTCTGGTTGGCTTCTCTTCCGAGTGGAGCCTTGTGGCTTTTGGTGGTGGAGTTCGTCTTCTGCTATCTGCTCATAGCCGAGTTGCCCCTCTTTGCGCTAAAGTTCAAGAACCTCTCGTGGAAGGACAACTGGCCTAAATTCATTTTCCTCGTGGGCTGTTTGCCTTGCTTCCTGTTAGGCTGGACCTGTTTTGCCGCCATCATCGTATGGTATGTCCTGCTCTCTGTAGTGGTCAACAAAATGCACAAGTAAGCATGGGCTGCCTTCTCAATTTTTTTCTGTTCATCTTCATCTTCGCTGCCATCCAGGGTGTCCGGCTTTGGTGGACAGTGCGTAAGGTGATGCGCGGGCAGATGGGTGGCAGTCGCAGCAACCAGAGCGAGCGGCAGCAATCCGCCTACCGTGGCGAAGGGGTCTACCGCGACCCGTCAGCTCAGGCTCGGCAGACGGCGAAGGGCAGCACGCCCCGCAAGAAGGTGTATGGCGACGACGAAGGCGAATATGTCGATTTTGAAGAAGTGAAAGACTGATTTGCCATGAAGCAAGCAACGAAAGCCCGGCTGCGCGGTCTCTATGTGAAGATGATGGACCTGTTGCGCGGCACGCCATTTGCCTCGCAGCACTTGCCAGAGGAGGCATCGTTGCCCCATGCCTTAGCGCTCACGCAACCTTTCATGCCCAGCGCCACCCTTGAGAGCAAAAAGCACAACCTCCGAGAAGCAGCAGCGCGCATCAACACGCTCGTCATACGTCCCGGCGAAGTCTTCTCCTTTTGGCACGCCGTGGGCAATCCCAACAACCGTGGGCGCTTTCGCGAGGGCCGCAGCATCCATCAAGGCAAGGTGCATCTCGACGTTGGCGGTGGACTCTGTCAGGCCTCCGGCATCATATACCATTTGGCGCTGATCTCAGGCCTTGAGGTGGTGGAGCGCCACAATCATTCTGTAGACCTCTACACCGACGACACACGGTTTGCACCGCTGGGCAGCGACGCCACAGTCTTTTATGGTTTCAAGGATCTCCGCTTGCGCAACAACCTCAGCCACCCCATTCAGTTTCAGCTCCAGGTAGGAGACACGCAGTTTCGTGCCTTTTTGCGCAGCGACGCCCCCCTCGACCCCTTGCCGCTCCACTTCGACATCAAGGAAATGCCAGACGGCACGAAGCACGTCACCATCTCAGCCCCTACGGGCGTATGCTCCCGTTCCGTCTATCGCGTCTGACATGCGGCGCGAGCCATCGGGCGAAGCCCCACTACGCGCGCGTACATTTATCTATATATAGGTGGCAACGTCCTCAAAACAGCCTATCCTCCTTCTAGCGGAGCCACAGCATGCCAAGAGACAGAAATGGGTGAGACCTCGCAAAGAGGTCTCACCCATTTCTGTTCAGTCCCTTCTGCAGCATCTCGCGCAGGCTTTGGCGCAGCGAGAGAGGCTCGAGCACCTCGATGTGGGCAGCATGGGCAAGAATCTCGAATTGGAAATCGAGGGTGGGGTAGAGCACAAACTTGAAGTCGACATAGTCTTGCGTGGCAGCCACCTCGCGTTGAGAGGGGTGGAGTGGGAGCGTGCGCAGGTAGTTCCATTCGCCTTCGTAGGTGCGCAGCCTAACCACCTGAGGCCGTTCGCCCTTGTCGGGTTGGAAGATGCCAAAGAGATGAGTGAAATGCTGTTGTGCATCGAAGTCGTCGGGCAACTGGAAATCGTTGGCAGTCTCCTCCACCTTCAGCATGCGGTCGAGGGCATAGGTGGCAAGATAGTCGCGACCCTCGCGGTGGGCAAGCAGATACCACCGTTGGTGGAAGAGCTTCAGACAGTAGGGCTCCACCTCGGTCTCGTAGGGCTGACTGTCCACAAACTTGCGGTAGCTGATGCGCACCGTCTTGCCGTTCTCCATGGCGCGCGTCAGTTCGGTGAGGAGAAGGTCGCCCGAGGGCACATTCTCCAGCACGATGCGGTCCTGCATCTGTCTCGATTCCCGCACGATGCCTGCCACGCTCATGGTGCTGAGCATCCAGCGCTGCATAGAGTCGTTGCGCAGTGATCGTGCATCGCTGATGCTGTAGCGGTAGTGGTTGCGCCGGTCGCAGTCTATGTTGATGTTGAACATCTCCTCGATGCCCTCCAGATAGCGCTTGAAGGTGTTGCGGTTGAAAGGTACGCCTTCGCTCATC
The DNA here is from genome assembly GCA_018065005.1 of Candidatus Physcousia equi. Lineage (GTDB taxonomy): Bacteria > Bacteroidota > Bacteroidia > Bacteroidales > Bacteroidaceae > Physcousia > Physcousia equi. The sequence continues at coordinate 18,157 of JAGHUD010000034.1, read as the reverse complement.
TCTGTGCGCAACCATCGCTCGTTGATTTCCTCCAGACTGATGGGTTGCAGTCGTCGCACGGTGTCGATGAGCCAGATGTAGGTTCGAAACATGTTGGGCACTTTTTTGTTCATCTTTGGCTTTCTGAGGGATAAACGGGTCAATAACTTGCCACAAAAATACGCTTTTTTTTGAAAAACAACAAGCATGCATCATAAAAACGTGCAGCACAGACGTAATTTTGCCATCGAAAACAAAAACCAACAGTTTAGAAACTAAAAAACATACCACTATGAAGAACTTTGCTACCACCCTCGAGATGAACAACAGTCTGGCTCAGACCACCAACCTCCAGTCGCCTGCCACCCACCTTCTCACGGCGACCCTCCAGTTTCTCGCCTCTTTTGCCCTCTTCTTCCTGATGCTGGGTCGCCTCCTTTTCGATGCTTTTAGCGCCCTCTTCATGTTGCTCGCCCGCACTGCAGTTGCTTGCGTCAAGCAAAGCCGTGCTGCTCTGCGTGGTCTTCATCCGCTCCGTGCCCTCACCTCCGTCTCATCGCAGCTTCTGGGCGAACCCGTGAGCAAGCGTCAGGCGCTCCATCTACTCAGCTTTTCTGTCTCCGGCATTTCAGCCCTCCTTTTTGGCGGCATCTCCGTTGTCGTGCAGCTGCTCCTCATCCTTTGGTTCGTGGTTTCTGCATGGCAGTGCCGCACGGTGGTGAAGTGAGCCTGCCCGAAGCACAATAGCCCACCGCTGATAGCGCAAGAAATCGTTCCGCAGCAAGACTTTTCAGTTTCTGCTGCGGAATTTTTTTGTTTCTGCTGCAGAACTTTTCAGTTTCTGCTACAGAAACTTTCGGTTTCTGCTGCAGAAACTTTCTTTTTCTGTAGCAGAAACTTTTTTTATGCTTTTCGGTGGCAAAATTTTGTCATCTGAAGGAAAAACCTTACCTTTGCAAGCGATAAAGAAAATGTGGATAGATTTGGGCTGCTTGCAACCACAGAAAAAAATGCTAAAACGGAGGCTCCGCTATGAGTTTCGAGGAGCGTCTATGCATTTCTGCCTACTTCTTTCCCATCATTTTTTAATTATTAATTTCTAATTCTTAATTACAAGATTATGGGTTATTTGTTTACATCAGAATCAGTGAGTGAAGGCCATCCCGACAAGGTGGCCGACCAAATCAGCGATGCCGTGCTCGACAAGCTGTTGGCCTACGACCCCAACTCAAAGGTGGCGTGTGAAACGATGGTCACCACCGGACAGGTGGTGCTGGCGGGCGAAATCCGCACCAAGGCATACATCGACCTTCAGCTCGTGGCACGCGAGGTGATCAAGCGCATCGGCTACACCAAGGCCGAATATATGTTCGACGCCAATTCGTGCGGCATCTTCAGTGCCATTCATGAGCAGAGCGGCGACATCAACATCGGTGTGGACCGTGCCAATCCCGAAGACCAGGGAGCTGGCGACCAAGGCATGATGTTCGGCTATGCCAGCAATGAGACAGAGAACTACATGCCCCTCTCGCTCGACCTTTCGCACCGTCTCGTGCGCGTGCTTGCCGACATCCGTCGCGAGGGCAAGGAGATGACCTACCTGCGCCCCGACAGCAAGAGCCAGGTGACCATCGAATACAGCGACGAGGGCAAACCGCTTCGCATCGACACCATTGTCGTCTCCACCCAGCACGACGAGTTTATCCTTCCCACCGAAGGCATGACGCAGGACGAAGCCGACAAGCAGATGCAGCAGACCATTGCCGACGACGTGAAGCGTGTGCTCATCCCCCGCGTGAAGGCAGAACTGAGCGATGCCTATGTGCGATCGCTCTTCGACGATGAGCACATCACCTACCATGTCAACCCCACGGGCAAGTTCGTCATCGGCGGACCGCATGGCGATACGGGTCTTACGGGCCGCAAAATCATCGTCGACACCTACGGCGGAAAAGGCGCTCATGGCGGTGGAGCCTTCTCGGGCAAAGACCCCTCTAAGGTGGACCGCTCGGCAGCCTATGCAGCACGCCACATTGCCAAGAACATGGTGGCAGCCGGTGTGGCAGACGAGATGCTCGTGCAGCTGAGCTATGCCATCGGCGTGGCAGAGCCCGTCAGCGTCTACGTCAACACCTTTGGTCGCAGTCATGTGGACATGAGCGACGGCGAAATAGCACTGCGTGTGAAGGAAATCTTCACGCTCCGTCCCTACGACATCGAGCAGAGACTCGGGCTACGCAATCCCATCTACGAGGAGACGGCTGCCTATGGACACATGGGACGCGAGCCGCGCAAGGTGACGAAGCACTTCACCAGCAAGTATAACGACGGCGACAAGACCATCGAGGTGGAACTTTTCACCTGGGAGAAGCTGGACTATGTGGAAGAAGTAAAGAAAAGATTCGGATTATAACGTACCTGCCCTTCCCCCCCCTCCCACCTGCTCAGATGGGAGGGGGGGAGGAAGGGAGATTTGCCCAATGAAGACAATAGCAGTTTACGGAGCCTCAGGCACCCAGATCGACGAGAAATACTTCGACAATGCGCGCCGACTGGGCACGCTGATGGCAGAGAACGGCATGAGGCTCGTCAATGGAGCCGGCAACATGGGGCTGATGAAAGCATCAGCCGATGCCTGTCTTGATGCCGGCGGACAGGCGGTGGGCGTGATACCGCAATTCATGGTGGAGCAGAACTGGCACCACCAAGGAATGACCGAACTCATTGTGACCAAAGACATGCACGAGCGCAAAGCCACCATGGCACAGATGGCAGACGGGTGCGTGGCGCTGCCAGGCGGCTGCGGCACCTTTGAGGAGCTGCTCGAGGTGCTCACATGGAAGCAACTCGGACTCTATCTGGGACCCATCGTCATCATGAACGTCGATGGATACTACGACCCACTCATCGAGATGCTGCAACGCGCTGCCGACGACAAATTCATGCGCCAGCTCCACCTCAAAACCTTCTGCGTAGCCACAACGGCTGAAGAAGCCATCCATCTGCTCCAGACAACACCCAAATGGAACCCAGAGGTGGGGCGCTACGAGGACAGGTGAGCAGACCAACAAGCAAGTGCACGCTTGCTTGACCTTGAACACGTAAATTTTTTTTCCCCTTTTTTTGAACACCCATGCTGCAGACGGACACGATAGTGCAAGACTTTGATACCTTGACGAAGGCTGCACAAGCACTGACCGACACGGTGGCTGCTGTCCACCACACCACCATCGACACGCTCGCCCACACCACGGCAGGCACCGACACGATGGTGGTCGACACGCTGGTTCCGCTCCACGACTCACTGCCCGTCTTGCTCTGGGGCGACACGCTCGTCACGCCGGCTCCGCTCTTCGACCAGATGCACGCCCACGGACTCCCCTCGCCCTACAACCTGCTACGCGACCCGTGGGCGGTGGGCTTGCTCTTTGCAGCCTTCATGCTTCTCTGCACCGTCTTTATCTGCTGTCGGGGCTATCTGGCAAGCACGGCACGCTGCTTCTTCATGCCCACCAACAACGAGGGAAAACAGAAGGAAGTGCGCACGCCGGCTCAGGTGTGGGCACCCATCTTCATCTTCCTGACGATAGCCGCAAACGGAGGCTTGCTGGTCACAGCCAAGGCGAGTCAGACCTACGACCTCTTTGCCGGCACCTTTTCGCCACTGTCGGTCGTGGGGGTGTGCGTTGCCTGCTTTGCTGCCTATCACACCCTTCGGCGCCTGCTCTACAGTTTTGTCAATTGGATCTTCTTCGAACCGCCCCAGCGCCGGCAATGGACCGATGCCTTTTCCTTCCTTTTGGTTCTGGAGGGAGGCGTCATGCTGGCGCTCTTTGGCTTTGCCCTCAACAGCGCCTGGAATTTCGAAAATACGCTCATTGTGGGCCTCGTAGGTCTCGGAATATTACGTTTTTTGCTACTTTGCTACTCGTTTCGCATCTTTTTTTTAAAAATCTATGGCATTTTGCATCTTTTTGCGTACCTTTGCACGCTCGAATTGATACCCCTCTTCTTCTTGTGGAAGATTCTGGGCATTTTGAGCGAAAATTTAATTGTGAAATAAAGAGCGAAACTACACCTTACAATGACAAAAAAGAAGATTCTCATCTCACAACCCACTCCCACCCTGCCCAATTCGCCTTACTACGACCTCGCATCGCGCTATGACGTGGAGGTTGTGTTCCGTCCTTTCATCAAGGTCGTGGGACTTTCTGCCAAGGAGTTTCGCCAGCAGCACGTGAGCATCCTCGACCACACTGCCATCATCTTCACTTCACGTCATGCAGTGGATCACTTCTTCACACTTTGCAAGGACATGCGCATCGTCGTGCCCGACGACATGAAGTACTTCTGCATCACCGAGCAAGTGGCGCTCTACATCCAGAAGTATGTGCAGTATCGCAAGCGCAAGGTCTTCTTCGGAGCAACTGGAAAGATAGATGACTTGCTGCCCTCCATGATCAAGCATAAGGCGGAATCCTACCTCACACCCCTGAGCGACGTCCACAACGACGAGATTGCCAAGATGCTCGACTCGAAGAACCTCAAGCACACGGAGTGCGTGATGTATCGCACGGTGAGCAACGACTTCACTCCAGAGGAAGCTTTCGACTACGACATGCTGGTCTTCTACTCGCCCAGCGGCATCGGTTCGCTGCGCAAGAACTTCCCAGACTTTGAGCAAGGCAACATTGCCATTGCCACACTGGGCCCCACCACTGCCAAGGCTGCGCGCGAAGCAGGACTCCGTGTGGACATCGAGGCTCCCTCACCTCAGTTCCGCAGCATCATCGATGCCATGGAGGACTACATCAAGAGGAATTATGCATGACGCCAAGCGTGTCAGCGAACAACGAACAATAACGAGACATACGCTTGAAAAACTACCGATTTCGCAAGTCGGAGCGTCTGTGTAGCAAGAAAGCTATAGAAGCCCTGTTCGAAGGCGGCCACCCTTCCGTGTCCGTCTATCCGGTCAGGGCTGTCTTTATGCTACGCGATGCCGCAACGCCCCAATCGCCAGCGCAGGATGGAGCCGAAGGAATGCACCAAGTGCTCATCTCTGTGTCCAAGCGTCACTTCAAGCACGCTGTCGACCGCAACCGCGTGAAACGCCAACTGCGCGAAGCCTATCGACTCAATCGCCATCTGCTTGTGGACGGACTCCCTGAGGCGACATCACTCTCCATGGCGTTCATTTGGTTGAGCGACGACCTTTTTCCCTCACCCGTCGTGCAAAACAAGATGCAGAAACTCCTTCTGCGTATCCGCGAGTCCTGCCGATCATGAAAAAAATGAGGAACGGCACACATGAAGGGCGCTACACACAAGGGCGGCACGTGCAATGAGCGGCACACGAAGCAACGAAGAATAATACGCAGTGCACTATGAAAAAAGACTTTATCAAACGTCTGTGGCTACCCTTTCGCTGGTTGGGCAAGATCATCTCATGGATGCTCATCATGCCCATCCGATTCTATCAGCGCTGCATCTCACCACTCACACCCTCTGCTTGCCGCTTCACTCCCACCTGCAGTCAGTATGCCATCGAAGCACTGCGCAAACATGGACCCATCAAGGGACTCTTGCTCGCCATTTGGCGCATCCTGCGCTGTAATCCCTGGGGCGGTAGCGGCTACGACCCCGTCCCGTAGCGTTTCGCACCCCATTCCGCAGTGTATCATACCCCGTTCCGCAGTGTTTTGTGTCCTTATTATTGTAGTCACCTATGCTTGGAGAACTCATCAGTCTTAGTGTCGCCATCTCTTGGACAGCCACAGCCCTGTTTGCTGACGTTGCCTCTCGCCGTCTCGGTTCGTTAGGTCTCAACGTTGTGAGGATGGGGCTTTCTCTTCTTCTCCTTGCCCTCACGCTATGGCTTACGCTTGGAACTCCGCTGCCCCCGATGACCAATGGCGGAACATGGCTTTGGCTCTGTCTGTCGGGCTTTGTGGGCTATGTCTTGGGCGACTATTGTCTGTTTCAGTGTTATGTGCTCATCGGAGCACGCTTCGGACAGTTGCTGATGACACTCTCCGCGCCTTCCGCTGCCATAACAGCATGGCTGCTGCTCGGCGAGCGACTCAGCACGATGGCTGTCGTGGCAGGGTTGGTGACACTCACTGGCATTGCCATGTCCATCCTCTCGCGCAAAGACGGAGTGGGCAAACTGCAACTCAAACTGCCCATGCGCGGCGTGCTGCTCGGCATCGGAGCCGGCATGGGGCAGGGCATTGGGTTGGTGCTCAGCAAGGTGGGGATGGGGTGTTACACAGAGTCGCTCCACGACTGCGGCATCTCTGATCCTTCCTCATGGACGGCACCCGACGCGCTGCTTCCCATACCCGTCGGAGTGATGATGCCTTTTGCCTCAACGATGATACGTGCCATCGTCGGGTTGCTGGGCTTTGTGGTGGCCATCACCCTACTCAACAAACAAGCACGCATCAAGCTGCGCCAAGGCGCACACGACGCCACGGCACGATGGTGCGCACTCGGTGCCACTCTTTTTGGCCCTTTCATCGGCGTCAGTCTGTCGCTCATGGCCACACTCTACACCCACGCCGGCATCGCCCAGACCATCATGGCCATGACGCCTGTCTTTATCCTCCTCCCGTCCTGGCTCCTGTTTCGTCAGCGAGTCACTTGGATGGAAGTGGTGGGCGCAATGGTGAGCGTTGTGGGTGTGTCGCTTTTCTTCCTGTAGAGCCTCCGTCGCTTTCATTTTGGCGCATGGTAGCGAAAAATAAGAACGGGAAGCATGGGTTGATTGACTCATTTTGACACGAGTAGCGCAAAAAATGCGCAAAAAGTTTTTCTGTTTCGCAAAAAAGCACTAATTTTGCAGCCGCATTTGCGATAGACAGTATTCGGTGAGCGAAGGCTGTGGCGCAAACAAGTTTCACCAAAACCATTACAACATTATGTACTTGGATTCAGCAAAGAAAGAAGAGATCTTCACTACCTATGGCACCTCAAAGACCGACACCGGCAGCGCAGAGAGCCAGATTGCATTGTTCACCTATCGCATCAGCCACCTGACTGAGCACATGAAGCAGAACCGCAAGGACCACAGCACAGAGCGTGCACTGACTGGTCTCGTTGGTAAGCGTCGCAGCCTCCTCAAGTATCTCAAGGAGCGCGACATCAATCGTTATCGTGCCATCGTGAAGGCACTCGGTCTGCGTAAGTAATCACTATGAACGCAAGGCTGAAGAAAATTCTTCCCGACATGCTGGCGGTGATGGCATTTGTCATCATCGCCTTCGTGTATTTTATGGAACCTGCCACCAAAGGAAAGGTTCTGACGGGAGTGGACCACGCTGCCGCCGTTGGCAGTGGCGTTGAGATGGATCAATACAAGCAGACCCACAATGGCGAGGTGACCCGCTGGACCAATTCGCTCTTCTGCGGTATGCCCACCTATCAGATGGCACCCTCTTACGACAGCACCAAGGTGCTCTCTCAGGTGGAGGATGCCTACAAGTTGTGGCTCCCCAACATTGTGGCATACGTGTTCATGATGCTGCTTGGATTCTACATCATGTTGAGAGCCTTTAACTTCAGGGTGTGGATGGCGGCTCTCGGCGCCGTCCTCTGGGCGTTCTCGAGCTACTATTTTATCATCATCGCTGCCGGACATATCTGGAAACTGCTCACGCTCTGCTTCATTCCTCCCATGATAGGTGGTATGGTGCTTTGCTATCGCGGTAAGTACTTGTGGGGCATAGCCGTGACGGGTATCTTCTGCGCCATGCAGATCCTCTCCAACCACGTACAGATGACCTACTACTTCCTCTTTGTCATCGCCTTGATGATGCTTGCCTACCTCATCTCTGCCATCAGAGAAAAGAGACTCAAGCAATGGACAAAGGCTACGCTGTGCTTCGGACTGGGTGCCATGCTGGGCGTGCTGGTCAACCTGAGCAACCTGTTTCACACCTGGCAATACAGCAAGGAGACGATGCGCTCCAAGACTGAGTTGACGCAGAAGACCAAGAACGCAGCCGACCAGACCAACGACGGACTGGAGCGTAGCTACATCACCGCTTGGAGCTATGGGGGCGACGAGATGCTCACACTGATGATTCCCGACACGAAGGGGGGAGCCAGCATGCCATTGAGCATGAACAAGACCGCTATGAAGAAAGCCGACGCCATGCTGGCAAATGCGGGTATCTACGATGCCTTCACACAGTATCATGGCGAGCAGCCCGGAACGAGCGGACCGGTCTACATCGGGGCGTTCGTCTGTTTCCTCTTCTTCCTCGGGGCAATGATTGTTCGTGGTCCGATGAAGTGGTGCTTGCTGGCTGCCACACTGCTCAGTATGCTCCTTTCGTTGGGTCATAACTTCATGTGGTTCACCGATCTGTTTCTTGATTATGTGCCGATGTACGATAAATTCCGTACCGTCGCTTCCATACTTGTGATTGCCGAATTTACGATGCCATTGCTCGGTCTGCTGGCGCTCAAACAACTGGTAGAAAACCCCAAGACGATGCACGAAAAGCACACCCAGAGGAGCATCTATGCAGCGTTTGGCCTGACAGCCGGCGTCTGTCTTCTGCTCTGGATCTTCCCTGGCATCATGGGCGACTTTGCTTCTTCCTCCGACAAGGCAGCCTTGGCACAATACGTCCAGGCGGGCTACTTCGACCAAAGCATCTCTGACAACATTCTTCACAGCATAGGATCGATGCGAAAGGCTATGTTCACATCCGATTGTATGCGCAGCTTCGTCATCATAACCATCGGCTTTGGTTTGCTCATGCTCTATCGTCTGAGCAAATTGAAAGCCACGTGGCTCGTAGCCTCGCTCTGCGTGCTCTGCCTTGTGGATATGTGGGGTGTGAACAAGAGATATCTCAACGATACTATGTTCACCACACCGCGCTCCAAGGATCAAATGTTCCCGATGACCCAAGCAGACGAACAGATTCTGCAAGACCCCGACACCTATTACCGAGTGTTGAACCTGGCGGTGAGCACGTTCAACGACAACACAACCTCATGCTATCACAAAAGCATCGGTGGATACCATGCTGCCAAGCTGCGCCGCTATCAAGAGGTGGTTGAGGCACACCTGGCTGGCGAGATTGAGCAACTGAAGAATGCCATAGTGGAGCAGGGAGGCGACCTCACGCAGGTAAACGGAGACTCTCTTTATCCTGTGCTGAACATGCTGAACTTGAAGTACGTGATCCTGCCGGTGAAGGACGGTGCACGTGTCCCCGTCGCCAATCCTTGGAACAACGGAAATGCGTGGTTCGTAAACGAGTTGCATTATGTGGATAATGCCGATGACGAACTTGCCATGATAGGACGTGTGAACACCAAACAAGTTGCCGTTGCCAATCAACAGTATCGAGACATTCTGGGTGAAGTGAAGGCCGCTCATCTTGCACCTACCGACTCCGAAGCATCCACTGCCTCAAATACATCTGTCGGCTCTGCAGCATCCACTGCCTCAACTACATCCACCGACTCTGCAGCATCCACCGGCTCTGCAGCATCCACCGGCTCTGCAGCCGCGCAAAGAGACTCTGCAGTTGTGCCCACGGGCTCTTCTGCAATGCTCGTGCAGCAGCTCCTTGGCACGGTCAGCCTGACCGACTACGAAGCCAATGAATTAGGCTACGACGTAGAGTCGAAGGAGGGAGGCGTGGTTGTCTTCTCGGAAATTTACTATCCAGGCTGGACCTGCACCATCGACGGCAAAGAAACGGAGATCGCTCGCGTCAACTATGTCTTGCGTGGTGTACGCATAGAAGCAGGAAAGCACCATGTGGTCATGCGCTTCGACCCACAGTCTGTCCACACCACCGACGCCATTGCCTACACGGCACTTGCTCTCCTCTTCCTCTTCATCCTTGTTGCTCTTGCCCTTCCGATTTGGCGCAAACGTAAACAACAGGCAGAGGAAAAGTCGAACCGTTAACTCACGCCACACTTCTAAATAGCCCCGAAATTCAGAATTGAGTTTCGGGGCTTTTTGAGTATGTCTGTTCAGCCGTCTGCATGAGGTCTTATTTTTCGTACGCCAGTCCTGCCGTCTGCATGGGGTCTGCCTGTTCTGTAGTCTGCATGAGGTCTTTTGAGTGCTCCCGTTCAGTTATGTGGGCGGCGCCTATTGCTTCTGTAGCAGAAGAAAGTGTGCGCAGCTTCAATTTGTGTGAAATTGTGTCATGCAGAGCGTTCGCATTCCTAAATAATGCCAAAAAACGCAGAAAAGGGAGTGTTTGTTTCGTTATGCAAAAAAAAATAACTAATTTTGCACCTTTGAATGTACCCGTACGCGCGTCTAAACCTCTCGTCAGCTTGAAAAAATCGTGACCAATGAGTACTGTGAACATGTTTCTACGCGCGACTGCACCTGTGAGCGCACTATCGACGCACTCGGTCCGGAAGACGTTGATTATACTCCGACGCACGGCAGAGCACAGCAGCATCGGCATCAAGGCACACCTCAATCAGCCTTTGAATATGCTCCTACACACGACAGAACTCAGTGCAGCGTTGCGTCAAACACAGAAGAACAAAAACTTGCTTAGCCCCAACGAGAAATGAACGTGAAAAGATACCTATTGCTTCTTCTTGCAGCCGTCTTTGTGATGGCTATGCAGACCTCGTGCTCGAAGGAAGACGAGCAAACTGTTGCAGCCGACGACCATTGCTATATTTCAAGTTTTAGCATCGGTATGCTCAAACGCGACATCCACGTCACTGCGAGTAACGGACAAGACAGCACCTACAGCATCACCTATAGCGGCAGTTTCTTCCCCATGATCATCAACAACCACAAGATGACCATAGAGAATCTCGACTCTCTGCCCACCAACACACACATCAATGCAGCCCTCGCCACTGTGACGTATACGGGTGGAACGCTCATGTATCGCTACCTCTCTTCTGTCGACTGGCACGAATACAACGAGAAGGACAGCATCGACTTCCGCGGTCCGTTGGAGTTTGCTGTCTATCCCACCGACGGCAGTGCGCCACGCATCTACTCCGTGCGCCTCCATGTCCACCAGCAAGAAGGCGATGCCTTCAATTGGACGAGAATGGCAGATGCTGATGTGCTCGATGCACTCACAGAGCGCAAACTCGTGAGTAGCGGCGACAAGCTTTTCATGCTCGGCAAGTTGAGCAACGGAACAACGGCTTGTGCATGGAGATACACTGAGAAGAATGGGCAGTGGACCATACAGCATGCAAGCGGAGCCGAACAGGCAGACTGCAAGACCCTCTATGTGGCGGCATCGCAACTGTTAGTTGGCACCGCCGATGGTGCAATCCTCACGAGTTCCGACGGCATCAACTGGACCGAGCTGTGTGCTCCCGTGTCGGGTCGCAAGCTTTTGGGTGCAAGCCGCAATCGCATCTATGCCCTCGAGAACGGTGCCATTTGCAGCACACCCGATGGTGGACAGACGTGGACGAAGGAGACGCTCGACGAAGACGCAGCCAAGCTTCCCGTTGCACAAGTCAATCTCACACTCATAGAGCAGCCGAACGGCTATGAGCGCCTGCTGCTCATGGGGCAGACCGAAGGCAACAGCAATCAGCGCGCCGATGTGTGGGCGAAAGCATGGCACGTGGACGAGAAGGAAGCCAGCGAGGTCTGGATGTACTACAATCAGGCAGCAGACAACGCATGGCTGTGCCACCTGATGGATCCCCTCATCGTGCTTCCCTACGACAAAGGAGTTATTGCCTTGGGTGGAGCCACGCAAAGCGGACAATATGAGGCTTTGCAGCATATCTTCTACAGTTCCGACTATGGACTAACCTGGAAGCGCAGTAACACACTCTTTCTTCCCGCAGAGCTCAAGGGCACAGGAGAAGCCATCTCAGCCACTGTGGACAGCGATTTCTTCGTGTGGCTTGTTGTGGGAAATGCTACATACAGAGGTCGTCTCAATAAGTTAGGATTCAAGTAAAAGAACAGGTCTGCACCAAAGCTCATCTCCCTCATGAACCAGCCCGTCCGCCATACCAGCCTCTGCTGCACCTTCTTCACGAAGCAGGATGCGCATGACTTGCTCTCCCCCGTGGGGCGAGTGGGTGGACTGAGGTTGCTTGTTGTGCTGCTCCTTTCCCTCTTTTCGCTTCAAGGAAAAGCTCAGGAGATAGAATACCAACTGGAACTGGGCGGTGGCATAGGTCCGACTTTCTATATGGGCGACACCAACAGCAATCCCCTCAGGCACATGGGCATGATGGGCACCGTGGTGGCGCGTCGCGTTTTCAACCCGCGCATGGTGCTCAAGGGCAACCTCGCCTTCGCCCACATCGCAGGCAACACCCACGACACCTACATTCCGCTCGACGCTTGGAGCGAAACGCCAGAAGGAGGACAACCCGTTCATCTCTCTTTCGGTCGCAACCTCTTCGACCTCGGAGCACAATACGAGATGAACTTCTGGGGCTACGGAACGGGCGAAGGCTACAAAGGCAACAGCCGCATCACCCCCTACATGTTGGCAGGTGTCGGACTGACCTTAGCTGTGGGTGGCGGCAGCACAGACTTTGCCTTCAACATCCCCATCGGAGTGGGCATCAAGTATAAGGTCAAGCCCCGCCTGAATCTTGGGTTGGAATGGAGCGTAAGGTTCACAACGAGCGACAAACTCGACGTGACAAACGAATCCAAGCAACTCTATCAGCCCTATGGTGTGCCGTCCAACGGGTTCAAGAACAAGGATTGCTACTCCTTCCTCCTCTTCTCCATCACCTACGACATGTGTCCTAAACTTCGCAAGTGCAACAACTAAATAAGCAGACATCAGTCTCACACAGAATACGATGAGTATATTAAAAGACCAGATCGACTTCAGCCGAATGCCCGAGCACATAGCCATCATCATGGATGGAAACGGACGCTGGGCGCAGCAACGCGGACTGCACCGCACGGCTGGCCATTCGGAGGGTGTGACATCCGTGAACAAAATAACGGAGGAATGCTCTAAACTCGGTGTCAAATACCTCACACTCTATACCTTTTCAACCGAGAACTGGAATCGACCAACCCTTGAGGTGCAAGCGCTCATGCAGCTCATCCTCGACCGTCTCTATGAGGAGATCTTCCAAAAGAACAATGTGCGACTGCGGGTCATTGGCGACATGCAGCGACTGGCACCACCCGTTCGCGAGCATCTGGCTCACATCTGTGCGTGCACCCAAAAGAACGACGGCATGACGCTCATCCTTGCCATCAGCTACTCCTCGCGCTGGGAAATCGTGCAAGCAGCCAAGCAACTGGCACAACAAGCCAAGGACGGGCAGTTCAACCCCTCCGACATCACGGAAGACACCATCGCACAGTCGCTCCAGACGAGTTTCATGCCCGACCCCGACTTGCTCATCCGCACCGGTGGCGAATTTCGCATCAGCAACTATTTGCTCTGGCAGTGCGCCTACAGTGAGTTCTATTTCACCGACGTGCTCTTTCCCGATTTTCGTGAGGAGCAACTCCACCGTGCCATCATCGACTATCAGCACCGCGAGCGCCGTTTCGGTAAGACCGGAGAACAGGTACGCGCGGAAGAGAAATAAACCAATCACACAATAGATGAAACACATACAGCATATCATCCTCTTGTTTGCAGCAGCGCTCTTTGTGGCACTTCCCTCAGTGGCGCAAAGCGATGTGCAGGTGAAACCGGAGATTGACTATTCACGCACGCCACGCCAGTATCCCATCGGCGGCATCACGGTCAGTGGCATCAACAACTACGACGACTATCTGCTCATCGGTCTCTCTGGTTTGTCCGTCGGACAGCGCATCTCCATTCCGGGCGACGAAATCACCAAAGCCATCAAGCGCTATTGGCGCAACGGTCTCTTCTCGAACGTCAAAATCAGTGTGGACAGCATAGCACGCGATTCAGCCTATCTGCACATCGAACTCACCCAGCGCCCCAAGATTTCACAAATCAATTATGCAGGCGTGAAGAAGGGCGAGCGCGAAGACCTTGAGGCGAAACTCGGTCTCGTCCGCGAGAATCAACTCACCCCCAACGCCATCGACCGCGCAAAAATCCTCGCCAAGCGCTATTTCGACGAGAAGGGATTCAAGAATGCAGACATCAGCATCACCTATCGTGACGACGTGGCACAGCCCGGCAAGGTCATCATTGACATCAGCATCGACAAGAAGACTAAGGTGAAGGTGAACCGCATCTACACGACGGGCGTCACCGTGCTCTCAGAGAAACAACTCAAGGGTAACCTCTTCAAGAGCGGTGCACTAAAGGGACTGAACGAACGCGGACGCTTCAAGACGATATTCCGCTCCAAGAAGTTCACCGACAAGAAATACGAGGAAGCTAAGGAAGCACTCATTCAGAAATATGGCGAGTTAGGCTATCGCGATGCCATCATCGTTGCAGACTCTGTCGTGCCTTTCGACGACAACTCCGTAGACATCTACCTCACCGTCGAGGAGGGGCAGCGCTACTATTTGCGCAACATCTCCTGGGTGGGCAACACGCTCTACAGCAGCGACTACCTGCAGATGGTTCTCAACATGAAGAAGGGCGACGTCTACAACACCAAAATGATGCAAGAGCGCCTCTCGACCGACGAAGACGCCGTGGGCAATCTCTACTACAACAATGGCTATGTGTTCTATCACCTCGACCCCGTCGAAATCAACATCGACGGAGACTCCATCGACGTGGAGATGCGCATCACAGAGGGAACGCAAGCCCATCTGAGTCATGTCAAGATAGTGGGCAACGACCGTGTCTACGAGAACGTCGTGCGCCGAGAATTGCGCAACAAGCCCGGCGACCTCTTCTCCAAGGAAGCACTCGAGCGCTCCTTCCGCGAATTGGCATCCATGGGGCATTTCGATCCCGAAAGCATCACCTACGACATACAGCCCAATGCCGAGGACGGAACCGTGGACCTTGGATGGGGCTTGACGCCGAAGTCGAACGACCAGATTGAGTTTTCGCTCGGCTACGGCCAGACGGGTGTTATTGGAAAGATAGGTCTGAAGTTCAGTAACTTCTGCTTGGCCAACCTCTTCAAGAAAGGAGGTATGCGGCGCGGCATCCTTCCGCAGGGAAATGGCGAGACGCTGAGCATCAGCGGACAGACCAACGGCCGCTACTATCAGGCATACAGCATCCAATACGTCAACCCCTGGTTCGGAGGCAAGCGCCCCAACCAGTTCTCCATCAGCGCCTTCTTCTCGAAGCAGACCGATGTGAGCGACAACTACTACAACTCAGCCTACTACAACAACATCTACAGCAACTACCTCTATGGTGGCTACGGCAACGGCTACAACTACTACGAGAACTACTACGACCCCGACAAGTTCGTGAAGATACTTGGTGCCTCTGTCGGTTGGGGAAAGCGTCTGCGCTGGCCCGACGACTACTTCAACTTCATGGCAGACATCTCCTACACGCGCTATATGCTGAAGGATTGGAAGTACTTCCTCGTCTCCAACGGTTCGTGCAACAACATCAACATTGCATTCAACCTCTCACGTTCGTCGAGCGACAACCCCATCTTCCCGCGTCGTGGTTCGGAGTTCTTCCTCTCCGCCACCTTCACGCCTCCCTTCTCGCTTTGGGACGGCAAGGACTATGCAAACCTCGCCAACAACTACAACTCTGCCACCTATCAGCGCGAGCTACAGGAGAAGTACCGCTGGATTGAATACCACAAATGGAAGTTCAAGGCACGTACCTTCACCCCGCTCACACCCGGCAGCAAGTGTCTCGTGCTGATGACACGTGTTGAGTTCGGTCTGCTGGGCCACTACAACATCCACAAGAAGTCACCCTTCGAAACCTACTACGTCGGTGGCGACGGCACGTCGGGCTACAGCACCACCTATGCCACCGAAACCATCGGTCTGCGTGGCTACGACAACGGTGCGCTCACCCCAAGCGGCCAACAAGGCTATGCCTACGACCGTTTCACGCTCGAGCTGCGCTATCCGCTCATGCTGGGTGCATCCACCAACATCTATGCCCTCGCCTTTGCCGAAGCCGGCAATGCGTGGACGAGCATCAAGAAGTTCAACCCCTTCGACATGAAGCGATCTGCAGGTCTTGGTGTGCGTGTGTTCCTTCCCATGGTCGGACTTCTGGGCATCGACTGGGCCTATGGTTTCGACCCCGTCTTTGGCAACAGGTCCTACTCCGGCAGCCAGTTCCACTTCATCCTTGGACAAGAGTTCTAATCCCCCCACCCATCCCCCCTCAGGTATTCAACCCCCAAAAAATCATCCGATATGAAAAAGTTACTTTTCCTCCTTTTGCTGGCATGCTCCTCGTTGAGCGCCAGTGCGCAGAAATTTGTGCTCGTCGACATGGAGTATATATTAAAGAATGTACCCGCCTACGAGCGTGCGAACGAACAGCTCACCCAGGTGAGCAAGAAATGGCAAGCTGAGGTGGAAGCCCTCAACAGCGAGGCACAATCGCTCTATAAGAACTACCAGAGCGAAGCCGTCTTTCTCAGCCAGGAAGAGAAGACCCGCCGCGAAGAGGCCATCATAACCAAGGAGAAAGAAGCAAGCGAACTCAAGCGCAAGTATTTCGGCACCGAAGGCGAACTGTTCAAGAAGCGCGAGAGCCTTATGGCACCCATTCAGGACGAAATCTACAACGCCATCAAAGATATCTGCGACCAAAAGGGCTATTCGCTCGTGCTCGACCGTGCCTCAGATGCTGGCATCATCTTTGCTTCCCCCAAGATAGACATCAGCAACGAGGTGCTCCTCAAGTTGGGCTATGCTAACTAACCAAAGTCAACAGACAAACAATAATAAAAACAAACAAAAACAATGAAGAAGATTCTTTTTGCCATCCTCTTGATGGCACCCCTGAGCATGTTCGCTCAGAAGTTTGCACACTGCAACACCGCCGAGATCATCACCAGCACCAAGGAATACACCGCTGCTCAGACCGAGATTGAGACACTCGCAAAGCAGTATGATGAAGACCTCAAGCGCATGCAGACCGAACTCCAGAAGAAGTATGAGGAATATCAGAAGGAAGCACCCAAACTCCTCGACAACGTGAAGCAGCGCCGCGAAGCTGAAATCACCGACCTCCAGCAGCGCCTTCAGGAGGCTATGCAAGACAACCAGCAGGCACTTGCCAAGCTCCAGCAGGATAAACTCACAACCATTCAGGAACTCGTGCTCGCTGCCATCAAGAAGGTGGGCGAGGCTGGCGGCTACGTCTATGTCTTCGATGCTTCCACTCTGCCCTACATCAATACGACTCAGAGCACCGACGTCACGGCAGACGTGAAGAAGGCACTGGGTATTTGAGCCACATAACCTCTCGCACACATGCGACGACTATGCTATATCATCCTGTTGCTGCTCCCCTGCAAGGTGGCAGCACAGGATTTTTCTGTTTCTGACACCCTGCTCTCCTCCAAGGTGGAGATGCCCGACACCAAGGAAGCTGCATCGCCCCAGCCTGCCTTCCGCTTTGCCTATATCAGCTATGGCGAGGTGCGGCAGCAGATGCCAGCCTACAAGCAGGCACGCCAGCAGGTGGAGGAGCTCAAGGCAAAGTATGAGGCAGAGGCAGAGCGCTCCGAGGAGGAGTTCCAACGTAAGTTCACCGAGTTTCTCGAGGGGCAGAAGGACTTTCCCTCCAACATCCTCATCAAGCGCCAGGCTGAGCTTCAGGACATCATGGAGCGAGGAATGGCGTTCAGAAAGGAATGCGAACAACTCTTGCGCATGGCAGAAGACAAACTCATGCTCGGCGTTGACCGCCAGCTCCATGCTGCCATCAACGCCGTGGCTGCCGAAAACGGCTATGCCTTCGTGCTTAACACCGATGGCAACGCCTGCCCCTACATCAATCCGCTTCTGGGCGACAACATAACAGACATGGTGCGCCTGCGGCTCAGCATCACCCCCTAAGCATTCCTCATCCCCCACCATGTATTTAATCATCACCTCATGTTTCCCATCGGCATCTTCGATTCCGGCTACGGTGGACTCACCATCCTGCGCCAGATACGCGCACTCCTACCCCAGTACGACTATCTCTATCTGGGCGACAATGCTCGTGCGCCCTACGGCACGCGTAGTTTCGAACTGGTCTATGAGTTCACCCACCATGCCGTGCGTCATCTCTTCGAGCTGGGATGCGAACTCGTCTTGCTGGGGTGCAACACCGCC
>JAGHUD010000072.1 GCA_018065005.1 Candidatus Physcousia equi | reverse complement strand
CCCAAGGAGACCTGTGCCCTCATCACATTGATTGTCTATACGATTCCCCTGTTCCGGCGCCTCATCCCCTTCACTCCATGGTGGCACAACCTGTACATCCTGCTCTCCTTCCTGTCTGTTCTGATGACTTACTTCGGAGCCAACTACTTCCTTCCGGGCATGCACTCGTATGCCTGATGGCAAAGCTGAATAGATGCAATTAAGGAAGTGTTCGCCTGCACTGAATGAAGCAAGCGTGACATGCTGCTGAAGTTCTGGGTGCTCCTCTTGTGCCATGCGGATGGTGGCAAGCGTTTCGTTGACACCAGCAAGTGCCTGTGCATAGATAGACTCCATAGAGCCAGAGGCATCGAGAATAACGAGGTTGTAGATCTTCTAATTCTGTGATTTATTTTTTGCTGCGGAGCAAGAATTCTGTCGAACTATCATTTTGACACTACAACACACCTTTCTGCTTTCATTTTGATTTTCTGAAAGCAGACGAGAATGGCGCGGTGTGCAGGAAACAGGGACTCGGGCATGCCTTTTTCTACCATCCGTTGGCAAATCGCCGTTCTGGTTATCAACTTGTTACAGGATGTACACGCTGCGGTACGCTCATTTCTACCCTCGATTATCTGGTTTTTTCTGCTGCAGAAACGCACTTTTTCTGCTCGAGAAACCGGGAGTTTCTGCTCGAGAAACTGATTTTTTCTGTTGTAGAAAATTTTTTTCGCTGCAAGATCGATTTTTTTGACCCCTAAATGAACCATTTTTTTGTTTTCTGAAGGCTTTATCGATCATGATTTCAACTATCGTTTTGCTCACTATTATTGTGTTTTCTGTGTTATTTTGAAATTTCATGTTTTTTGCCTGATTCTATGCTTTGCGCCAACAGAACCGCACGACTGAAGTGACAACAGGAGGGAGGGACGAAGCAGCAGATGGAGCAATGAGGGAAGCAATGGGAGCGCCAGGAGCGTGACCAACTGACAAAAAACCACACGAAGGAGCAAAAAATGTCAGAATATTTTGCACAAATCATGGTTTTTGTATACTTTTGCATGCCTTATATATGTTCGCCCGCAAATAACAGTGCGAAAAAACATGGTAGAGGGCGCAGAAACTGCGAAACAAAACAATAAAAAACCAAGATATTAACCTATGGACAAGTATTCAGAGTATCTGTCGAGTTGCCCCGGCAACGTACTGCACCTGGCTGAGCAGTTCGCAAAGGACAACAAGAGCCCAAAGATTGAACCTGCCCACATCCTCCGCGCCCTGCTCCACAAGCAAGCCGGTCTGGTGAAGTTCATCGAGGACACCCTCAACGAGGACTATTACTACATGCTCGACTGGGCTGAAATCCGTATGCAGCAGTGCGACAAGTCGCCCTACGGCATGAAGGAGCCCGAGTATAGCAAGGAAGCCAAACTCGTCATCAAGGAAGCAGAGAACCAAGCCGAACAGCGCGGCATCCAGGGCGGCAATAACGTGTGTCTGCTCGCTGCCATCGTGGCGCCCGGCGTTGCCTTCACTGCCGACCAGCTCAAGACCATGCCCCTGAAGTCGGAGAAGGTGCTCGCCACACTGGGCGACGCCAAGGCATCCAGCGCAAGCGTCTCGACAGGCTCTGGCAACTACGCACCCGCCACAGCAGCAGCCGCAGAGAACGGCTACATAAGTCCCATGCTCGACCTCCCCATCGAGGGTGAGATCATCGGTTTCGACCATGAGCTGCGCGGCATCGTGGAGGTGCTGGCTCGCCGCGACCGCGCCAACATCCTCATCGTGGGCGAAACGGGTGTGGGCAAGACAAGCCTCATCCTCGGACTCATACAGCGCATCAAGGAGCAGAAGGTGCCCGCCTCGCTCCAGGGCTTGCAGCCCTACGAGCTCGACCTCATCGCCCTGAGCCAGGGCGTGAGCTACAAGGGCGAGATCGAGGACCGCTTCAAGGCGGTGGCAGAGCAGATGGCGCAGACGCAGGGTGCGGTGCTCGTCATCGAGAACTTCCACCGTGTCGAGGACAAGACGAGCACACTCAACGGCGTGCTGCCCGGACTGAAGAAGTTGCTCCTCCAGAACCAAGTGCAGCTCATCATCACGTCGACCGTGGACGGATACACCAAGGACATAGAAAAGGACAAGGAACTGACAGCCTACTTCGAGAAGGTGCAGATCGACGAGCCTTCGCAGGAACAAGCCGTAGAGATACTGCAGAGCAAGTGCGACGCCTACAGCGAATACCACCACCTGCCCATAGAGGACGAAGTGACGGAGGAGATCGTGCGCCTTGCCAAGCGCTACATGCCCGACAAGCGACTGCCGTCGAGCGCCATCGACCTGCTCGACCGCGCCATGGCGAGCGTGAAGGTGGACAACGAGATGGCTGACCTCGAAGGCAAGGGCGAGAAGCAAGAGAAGCTGCAACGCGACGCCATACGCGACATCGTTAGCAAGATGACGGGCATCCCCATGGGCAACATCCAGGGAGAGGAGCGCGAGCGCCTGGGCAACGCAGAGGAAATCCTCCACCAGCGCGTCGTGGGTCAGGACCACGCCTGCAAGAGCATCCTCGATGCTGTCTACGAGAGCCGGTCGGGCCTGAACAAGAAGGGGCAGCCCATGGGCTCGTTCTTCTTCCTCGGTCCCACGGGTACGGGTAAGACGGAGCTTGCCAAGTCGCTTGCCAACTTCCTCTTCAACGACGAGACGGCAATGCTGCGCTTTGACATGTCGGAGTATAAGGAAGAGCACAGCGTGGCACTCCTCTATGGTGCGCCTCCGGGCTATGTGGGCTACGAAGAGGGCGGTCTGCTGGTCAACCAGATACGCCAACACCCCTACTCCGTTGTGCTCTTCGACGAAATCGAGAAGGCACACAAGAGCGTCTTCGACCTCTTCCTGCAGATTCTCGATGAGGGCAAGTTGCACGACCGTCTGGGCAGAGTGGGCGACTTCAGCAATGCGCTCATCATCTTCACCTCCAACATCGGTTCGCAGTACATCTTCGACAGTTTTGAGGCAAACAAGATTCCCACACACGACGAGATGCTCGAAGTGATGCAGGGCAATTTCCGTCCTGAGTTTCTTGCACGTCTCACGGAGATCATCCCCTTCTCGCCCATCACGGAGGCGATGATCAACCGCATCTTCGACATCCACATCAAGAACCTCCTCAAGCAGCTCGACGCGCAGCAAATCAAGCTGGAAATCGACGACACGGCACGCAAGTATGTGACGCAGGTGGGCTTCAACAAGCACTATGGCGCACGTCCCATCCTCGGCATCATCCGCAAGGAGATTCGCCGCCCCCTCTCGAAGCTAATCATCAGGGGCGACGTGAAGTCGGGCGACACCGTCACCATGAAATACGACGAGACGAACAAGCAAATCCAGTGGGACATCGACTCGCCGGATTGAAGACAGACAAGGAACCAAAGGCGACACTCCCTCCTCTAAACGTGAGGGAGGGGCGCCTTTTATACCTTATTAAATATAATAGTAAGGAGAATTGGACCAATAATTACAATAATGATGACATACAAAGAGTCTGCATCTGCGTTATGGTAATTATTGGTTGAAATTACAAGAACACAATGAACTAAAAGAATAACCGTTCTTGCCCGTTCTTTACATTCTTGAAACAAAAAATGATCATATAAAATAACATTACTCATAAAAAATCACTACGACTATGGCAAGAAAAACCGTTATCAGCAAGGTGCTGGACGTGGAAGCTCAGGACGGAGTCATTGAATTCCCCCAGAACAGAACACTCTACGCCGACCAGTTCACCGACGAAGCTCCCACCACCGACGAAGACCGCGAAGGCTTCAAGGCAAAGAGCATGAAGGATGTGTTTGAGCACTACCAACCCTCGAAGGAGGGCATCGCACTCGAGAACGAGGAAGGCGGTGCTGTGTATGAGGACTATGAGTTCAAGAGCATCAAGGACTTCGACGACGACGCCCTCATCGCACAGAGCGAACTCATGAGCGCCACACAAGGCAAAATCGATGCCTACAACAGCGTCATCCGACAGCTCGAGAAGAACAAGAGTCTGCGCAACGCTATGAAGGATGCTGGCAGCAAGGCAGCCCTCAAGGATTCGCTGAAGGCGCTCCTCGCAGAGCTCGAAGAGGCTGAGTAAGTAACCACCCCCCGTTAACAACCACACAGATTTTTCACTATGGCAACAGAAATGAAGAAAGCAGAAGCTGCAGAGGCAGTAGAACTGCAGGACAAAGCTAAAGTACAAGAGAAAGTTCAGAACCCCGCAGAACTGCTCCAGAGCGGACTCGCCGGACTGGACAAATTGGGCGGTTTCCAGCTCATCAAGGGCCTCATCAAGGGGGTTGAGAACATGGACCCACGCCGCAAGGCGGTCAAGAACGTTTTCCTCAGCGAAGACACCTACACCAACGCACGCAAGAGCCTGAAGAACGAGCTCAGCATGTGGATCGAGATTCTCGAAAACGGTGGTGAGGACGCTATGGAGATCATCGAGGACCTCAAGGGTAAGTGCCAGAAGGCTGAACAGAACCTGAGCAACAACCTCTTTGCTGTGCACGACGAGCTGCACAACCTCGAAGTGACCTACCGTTCGCTCAACAGCTTCTTTGACAACGCAGGACAGGGCAAGGTGAACTGCCTCACCCTCATGAACGTGAACAAGGAGGAACTTCAGGCCAACGACTCGGAGGACACCATGGCCATCCGCGACGAACTGGAAGCATACTACGACCGTCTGAGCCTCAAGAACAACTACTCGATGCTCGTTGTGCCCGGCTATCTGGGCGATGCTGACACCGTGCGCATGTGGGGACAGACCGCTGCACGCAACAAGGTGGTCATGCTCACCGACTTCAAAGACAGCCAGAGCTTCTCGATGCTCAAGGACGAGCTGGAGGACGCCAACCTTCAGGGTCAGGACACCTACCTCGCCAACGTGGTGATGACTGCCAACTACCTCATGGGCAGAAAGAAGAGCGAACTCGCCAACGAGGACGACGACCTCTACATCCCCGCATCGGCTGCCCTCGCCGGCAAGATGTCGAACACCGACGAACTGGTCATCGCACAGGGCGCTGCCGGCAAGAAATATGGCACGCTGGGCAACGTGAAGGGCGCACGCTTCAACCTCAAGAAGAGCGAACTCGCTAGCCTCATCGACATGGGTGTGGTGCCCATGATTGAAGAGGACGGACGCACCATGGCATTCTCAAACCGCTCGCTCTACAACGGCGCAACGGCTGGTCTGCAGGAGTACCCCATCGTGCGCGTCTTCGACTGGATTGGCAAGGTGTTCCAGAACTTCTTCAACGACGAAGCTTTCATCAACTGGAACTCGTCGGTGAAGGCAGAGCTCCAGCAGGCTGTGCACGACTTCCTCAGCGACTACAAGGGTCCCGGCAAGCTCATCGAGAACTACAACCTCAAGGGCATCAACCAAGACCCCACGACTAAGGACATCAAGATCGAGGTGGAACTGAAGCCTTTCTTTGCTGCCAAGAACTTCATGATTGAGCTGACGGGTCACAACGGCACCGCTGGTGTGGATTGGGACACCAACGTCAACTAAGGCAAAGGACTGTCACCCCTGAGCAAGTCGGAGCAGAACAGGCACACGACGACTGCCCCACCTTGCTTGGGGGTGAGAAGAGAGAAAAAAACGGATTTGAACAACATACACAATTATAAACATTTTTAACGATTTATTATCATGGCAACAACAAGAACCGTGACCATCAACGCAGATGGCATCAAGGAGCGCGAAGTAATGTACGTCAAGTACGAGTTGAACCAGCAGACCGACGTTGAGGGTCAGCCCACAGGCACCACACGCGGCGGCAAGATCCAGGTGAAGGTGAAGTCGAACGACGACGGCAACACCGAACTGCTCGAGTGGATGTGCGACACCTACATGAGCAAGTCTGGCTCTATCAGCTTCCCCAACCGTCAGGGCGGCGAGATGAAGAAGCTCGAGTTCACCGAAGGCTACCTCGTGGCTTACAGCGAGACCTACGACAACGCTAACCAGAACCAGCAGTACGAGGAGTTCACCATCTCTGCCAAGGAAATCAAGATCGGCAACGCCGTTCACAACAACCGCTGGACACTCGACAACTAATCCGATGCTGCACCCCCCGCAAGGAGGAGACAGCTTCGACAAGACAAAAACAAGAAAAGGGTGACTGCCCGCAACCCGTCAAGCCCCTCCCCCCACAACACAAGCGGG
This sequence comes from Candidatus Physcousia equi, assembly GCA_018065005.1. GTDB lineage: Bacteria > Bacteroidota > Bacteroidia > Bacteroidales > Bacteroidaceae > Physcousia > Physcousia equi. Next base: position 16,593 of record JAGHUD010000072.1, on the reverse strand, counting down.
GGGAGGAGCCCAAGGGCGGAAAGGAGATGGGGTGGGTGCATCTTTAACACAACTTACAACTATGGCACTTCAAGGTTATATTCAGGTTTCCGGCAAGAAATACGGAATCGTAGAAGCAGAATACAGTTTCAACCAGCGACTCGACGATACGGGCAAACCACAGTCGCGCGTCACCGGCGGACAGATAAAAATTGTGATGCCTGCTTCGAGCGACGACGACCAGTTCTTCTATCGCTGGATGTTTCACGAGACCCAGGTCCACTCTGGCATACTGCATTTCGTGGTCTATGCGCAAGACAACAAGAAGGTGAAAAAGACGGTCGGTTTCAGAAACGCCTTCTGCGTGAGCATGCGCGACTACTTCAGCAACAATGACAGCAAATTGATGTATAGCACCATCACACTCCAAGCCGAACAGATCATCATCGGCATGGGGTCGTACGACGCAGCCATCTTTGCCAACGACTGGCAGGACATAGAAGATGCTGAAGGTGCAGACACCTCAAACCAAGACAACGGAGAAGCAAACAAAGCCTGACGACCCACAAAACCTCAAACAAGCCTTCACTCATGTCAACGAAGATCAAAGAACTCACACTAAGCATCAGCGGCACACCATCAAAGAATGGCTCTATCGAGCTTGACGGGCGCAAGTACACGGCGCACTCCATGATGATCTCCACCGCACTCATGACTCCGGCTAGCCTCACCTTCTGCCTGCAATCAAGCGTGAAGGAGAGCGTGGAAGACACCAACCTGTCGCTTGCTCCCTACCTCATGGGGCGGTTCGTGGAACTGGAGATTTCCTACGACAACATCGAGATTGCCGCATGGCGCAGGGAAGAGGATGGCATGTCGCACACCAAACTCTTCGAGGGATTCATCACATCGGTGGACGCCATGCGCTCTACGGGGTCAGGCACGGGCTACTGCATCGGAGTGGAGTCGGTGGACTTCCTCATGATGAACAGTCCCACCTGCCGCAGCTTCGAAAACATGACGCTGGAGGAAATCGTCAGGGCTATCATCGACCCCTACAAGGATGAAGGCAACCTGGACAGCTTCATCACACCACGCTACGAAGACGTGATCCCCTATTGCGTGCAATACAACGAGACGGACTATGAGTTTCTCAGTCGACTCGCCAAGCGCTACGGTGAGTGGATGCTCAACACGGGGTCGGTCTTCATCTTCGGTGACCTCTCAGAATTCAAGATGATGAGCGAAGCGCCTGAATTTACACTCAAATACCCCAGCAAGGACCTGGTGGAGTATGGCGCCGACCTGCGCGTGGAACACACCAACTTCCAGCACCTCGTCTCGTCCTACAACAGCAACGACACGCAGACCAAGGAGGGACAGGAGGAAGCACAAAAGGAACTAAGCCCCATGAACCAGGCAGCAGCCGATGCTTCGGAGAAGATCTACCCGAAACAGACACTGCAGCAACTCAACGTGGGCGGATTTGCCGACAGCGACAGCAAACAGAAGCAACTCGACCTCTCTACGAAGACACTGGCACGTGCCGTCAAGGCACGCATGCTGCAGACACACGGCAAGTCCTATGTGCCTGACCTCATGCTCGGCACCGTCGTCACCGTCAACGACTACGTCCTCGCCAACAGACAAAAGGGTGAGGTCATCTCGGAGAAGACGCTCATCACAAGCATCGACCACTACATCGGCATCGAAGACAAGACCTACAGCAACCGCTTCCAAGGCATCGCCTCCGAATGCGACTATCCGCCATACGGCAACCCCAACGTGTTCCCCGCCAGCGGTTCGTGCCGCGCTAAGGTGACCGACAACGAGGACCCAAAGGGCATGGGACGCATTCGCGTGCAGTTCGACTGGCAGGAGGCTCAGGATGCAAGCATGATGACACCCTGGATTCGCATCGCCACTCCTTATGCCGGTGGCGGCAAGGGCTTCAACTTTATCCCGGAAATCGGCGAGGAGGTCATGGTGGACTTCGAAGGCGGAAATGCCGAACGACCCTATGTGTGCGGCATGCTCTTCAATGGGGTGGACGCACCAGAAGGAGAAATGGTGCCCAACCAAAACTCGGGCAACCCAAAGAAGACCATTCGCACGAAGAACGGACACACCATAGAGTTTGAGGACACACCCGACGGTGACGGACAAATCCGCATCTACGACAAAGGCAAGGATGGCTATGTCATCCGACTGGACAGCAAGCACCAAAGCATCGAAATCAAGGCTAAGGGCGACATCTGGATGGAGGCAGACAAGGACATCACCATACGATCTGGCAATGACATCACCATTCATGCCGACAACAATCTGCAGATTGAAGCAATGAAGGAGTTCTACTGCTACTCGGGAGAGGACTTCAAGACTGAAGTGAAACGAGACCGCATCACCAACGTGAGCCACAACGACGAACTGCACGTGGAGCAGAACCGCACCATAGAGGTGAAGAACAACCAGGAGACGAAGGTGAGCAACAAACTGCAAGAGAAGGCTGCCAGCGTGCGCATCGAAGCAGACCAAGACCTCAAGGAGGCTTCAACCAACCACAGCATCGACGCCAAGAGCAGCTACGGTGTGAGCTCGAACGGAACGGTTGACATCAAGGGCAACATGACCAAGATAAACTGAAAAGACAGCTTTTTTGGAATTTCAGAAAACCCCTTTTTTAAACCCATTACTTAACGCCCCTTCTAAAACAAGAACCGCATTATGGGAAACATGGTGATAGATGAGGAAACCGGACTGTTGATTATCCCAAGAAAACAGCAGACGGGCAAGGCAGACCAGCCAAAGCCGAAAATAAAGCTGGTGGGAAGACTTGAGTCGGAAGAGGAGAAGGAAACCACGACAGGAAGTATGCCTTCTGCTCCACCACGCGACACGACACCCCCACCCACCATGCAGGAAAGCAAGGGGCTGGCTATGGGCAATGGAAGGTTTGAGATGAATGCAGACGGCTACATCGTGGAAAGCGAAAAGGGACGAAAGGAACGCGAGGAACGCACCAAAAATTCCCCCAAAGCCATCATCTACGGTGTAGACCCAGAAGCCATCGAGGAGCAGCGCAAAGCGCGCGAACTGGAAGAGGCGGAACGACGCAAAAGACACGAGGAGATAAAAAAGAAGTATCGCGGCGGACGTTGCTACCAAACGAAGGACGGATTCTTCATCTTCGAAACGCGACCCGGACAAATCGAAGAAATCAAGCGAAAAGAGAAGGAACGCGAAAAGGAAGAAAAAAAACGAAAAGCGGAGGAAAAGAAGAAAAAGAGAGATGAAGAAAAACAGCGCAAGGCGGAGGAAAGAAAAAAGAAAAAAGAAGCCGAAGCCGAACGCAAAAGAAAAAAGAAACAGGACGAACTGAACAAAAGGAACGGCACCTACGCCGGCGATGGCTATCACTACGAAGAGATGGAATTTAAACTCGTGGGTGGCGGCAGCATGACGACGAAAGTGGTGGTTGCGAACGACAGTCCCTCACCAAAAATCGCATTCTAATCCAACAAACGAGTTCCCCAAAACGCCCATAAGACAAAAGGGCTGACAAGACGCACGTCAGACAAGACTAACGGACAAGACATCCGTCAGACAAGAAAGAGAGACGGACAAGGCATCCGTCAGACAAGGTCGGACAGGACAAGAGAGAGTAATCGCAAAGATTGTCTCATGCAATCGAAGCTACAGCCACGAGAACAAAACAAGAGTTATTATGGCAATCATTGACTTAGAATCAGGCGAAGGATTCCACTACGAAAAGAAAGAACTGTCGTTGGGGAATGGCGAGACGGCGAAAGTGAACGCCAAGACGCCCAACGAGAGACCCAAAATCATGTGGGATGGGGCAGACGATGCGCCAGCAGCCCATGTGGCAGAGCAAAAGGTGCCTGAAACCAAAAAGCCTGAAGCCAAGAAGCCCACCACGACGGCGGCAAAGGCTGAGACACCCAAAGCATCGACAGAGGCGCCCGAGGGCTATCACTACGAGCAGCGCGAATTGGTGTGGGGCGACGGTGAGGTGGCGACGGTCAACGTGAAAGTGCCGAACGAACCGCCCAAACTCGTCGTGGCTGGCTTTGAGGAGGAGTATGAAGAGAGCAAGGCAGACGCCGACGACTATGGTCAGGAAGGAAGCAACAACGACGGCGTGCAAACGGGCTCGTTCGTCTGCGCCACGGCAGCCCTGCAGTGTCCCTTCGGAACGATGCAGTCTAAGCTGATGGTGGGTCCCGACCGCACCACAAGCATCGGCGGCAAACCTATGGCGAACATCATGGACTTCACGCCCATGTTCAACATCATGCCTTTCGGACAGTGCACCAGCATGGCTTTCCCCGCTACGGCTTCAGCCACTGCTGCTGCCATGGGCACTCTCACCCCCATGCCTTGCATCCCCAACGTCGTTGCACCCTGGGTGCCACCCAAAGCAAACTTGATGGTGAACGGACAACCTGCCCTCATGAACACCTGCACCTGCCAGTGCATCTGGGGCGGTCTCATCACCATCCAAATGGACGGACAGTGAACACAAGCGGGCAGTCACGTCACCACCCATAGTGAACAACTCGAAGGCAGCGCACTCATGAGACGCAGGCTCTCATCCAAGACGGAATCAGAAACAAGCAACCCTTTAATATAATATAAGGAATATATGGCAACCCCAAAAGCAGGAGATGGTGCATCCTCTCAGAAACGCGGCAAAGCACAGGAGAAGGAGCAGGAGGCGAGAGACTTGTATCTCACCCTCTTCCTTGACGACTTTCAGGAACCTCCTGCTCAAAAGGAAGAGAAGCCTGCCGTGAAGAAGAAGAAGGTGAAGAAGGGACAGAAACAAGCTCAGCCCAATCCACAACCAAATCCTTCGTCCTACTCCAACCTCTGGAAACTCTATCTGCTCTATCAGCTTCCCAGCGACAATGAGCAGAAGAAAAAGAAAGAGTTGCACGACAAATACTATATTCAAGGATATGATACAGGAGCACGACGCGGTTCGCACAACACAATGGAGCAAGCCATCGCGATGCCCCTTTCATGGTCGTCCGTATGGTTGGGATGTGATGCCATGTCATCCGTGACGGGACAAATCAACAGAGCCGTCACGCACATCAATACGTTGCTCATGGAACTGCACATCTTTCAGAAGGTGCCAAAGGTGAACCTCCACGTCAACCTTTTCGGATACGGACGAGGAGCTTTTGCTGCACGTGCGGTGGCGATGCTCATCAACCCCGACGACCAGTTCACGCTTGACGACAAGCAGATGAAGATGTTAGGGTGGTCACACCCCAAGGGCGCGTTCCCCATGGAGGAGCCCGGCACCAAGTTCATCCAGTCGAAGAAGATTCACGTGATGGGACTCTTCGACACCATTGCCTCAGTGGGCGCGCCCCGAACGGAGCCCTACAACACGTTCATGAACCACTACAGAGCCTATCTGAGCAAATACAGAGACTGCCGACACGACACCAACGCGCATGAGTTCGGACAATACGCCACAAAAGGTGCAGAGCACGTTCTCCACATCTGCGCCATGGACGAGCACCGCCTTTTCTTTCCGCTCATCGACATCGAGAACTCGCTCGACAACGGCACCGAACTGTTTCTGCCCGGTTGCCACGAAGACATCGGTGGCGGCTGTTTGGATCCAATAGGTTTCATCAACAGGATTTCGGAGAATCTGGTGGAAGTCGTAGCCTACAAGTTGTCGTCCATAAAGAAACTGGTGAGCGATACATCAAACAAGTACAGCTCGAAAAAAATTGTGGACATGCCGGCATGCGTCAAGGCATACAATGCGTTTCAGAGCTACCACCACACCATCACTTGCACGCAGTTTGAAGAGGCAAACAAAAAGATGGGCGAGTGCATACAATACTTCGAGTCTGGAATCGACGTAGAGATTGTGCTGGAAGTGCAAGAGTTCAAAAGGTGGCTACAGGATGAGGTGCAAAGCTACAAGAAGGAAGAGCACACCATGGGCAACAAGAAGGAGAGCATCGACGTTGCCAAATCGCTGACAAACAACTGGAAGGATATTGACGACAATCTCCGATACATGATTTCGTCATGCGAGGTCATCCAGAAGGATAGTGAGTTCATCACAGAAAAGGCCAGCCACATCCCGCCCGTCGACGAGAACTGGGTCAAGGCAAAACAGGAGGGCAGAGAGAAGAGCATACATCTGGCACTGCGCACGAAGTCGCTGGCCCAACGCTATGAGCAACTGCGCAAGTCCATAGAAGACATCTGCGAGATCATCGACGAGAACAAGGATTGGCTTTTTGCAGAAAACAACAAGCAGACGGCTCTCTCCAGAAAGTTGCCGCACGAAAAGCCCGAAAGTCTCGACGACCTCTACCCCGTCTGCGGCAGAGCCATCAGAGCATTGGGATGGGTGCAAGACCGTTTGTTCACCTGGGACGACTTTCTCAACACCGGCAAGCCTGACCCCATGGCAAACGACTACTCCGAGAGTCTGTCGTGGGGCGAAGACGGTGTTCCCTCCACTCAGATGGCAAAGATACTGCGAGGGGACGAGACAGAGGAGGTGTTCGGCACGGGTGTCATCAAGCACACTTGCGGTGGCTATCAGTTGATCCCGCTGAAACTGATGTGGGATTGGTGCAAGAGCATTGACTCGAAGATGATGGCAGCCTGGCCGCAGAACCACACCATGCCCAAAGACTTGCAACAGTTCTACGACGGCATCAAGAGCGCAGTGAACCGCAAGGGACGAATCTTTGCCTATCCGTATGACGAATACGAGGAGGGGTATCGCGTGCTGCGCTGCAAGTATCTGCAGTTCTCACCGTCCGACCACGGTCGCAAAGACCGCATCAACACAGGAGCCTGCACCTGCGACCGCGATTTATTCCCCAATGCCCAGGTGGTCACGCGCCGCGTCTATCCAGGTCAGCAGGGTGCCCGCAGTCCTTTTGAAGTGAAGGAGAAGTTCAAGTTCATCTATGACTACGACCCAGACATCACCACGGCAAGCGTGAACTTCAACGCCGAATTTGACGACCACTGGATTGTTGCCGACCGCGACGGTTCCATGTCGGACAAGTTGCAAGAGTACGACTTGCACGCTTCGCTCAAAAACCCTGACAACATCTACTCGAAAAAAGACCTCGAGCAAATGGAGAAAAAATACGGCAGCCAGACGGATTGAGGGCACACCCCTGTGCCCCACAACGGAGCGCCACCACAAACCAAGCAAGTAACAAAAACGAACAAATGGAAGCCAACACCTTCAAATATAATGTTGTAGACGGCACATTGGACCTTTACCCCGTCATGCTGCACGATGCCACCCTACGCTATGGAGAGGGCGAAGAGGACTATGTTGACCTGCCAGTGAGTCTCCCACTCATGGGTGGATGGGCTAAGGGGTGCGGCATGAAGGATTCGGAAGCAAAGCGCCCACTCCCCACCGGTGTGGACCTCACCTGGCTCTCGCTCACGGAAAAGAAGTTCTACTACTGCTGCGAAGACCTCAACACGAAGGAGCTGCAAGCCCTTTGGAACGAGCAGGACGAGAACGAGAAGCCGCTTTTCGACACCCTCGTTGTTGGCTTTGCCCCTAAGGGGCGCGTTGCCATGTGGGTGAAAGGTCCCCTGCGCAGCGAACAAGTCATGTGGGCTGATTCGGTGGAGGAAGATGTTGACATGGAGGATTTCATTCCGGAGCGTCCCGACCTTACGTGCGAGGAGTTCTGCCAGTACTATCTGGACGACATGACAGAAGTGGCACAGAACCTGCAGTGCGTCGGGCTGCCCTCTGCCACCGAACTGGACGACATGATGAAGCGCTACATCTATCGATACAACGTGGCGCTCAGGCACTACAACGAGGCAAACAAAAAGTGGGAAGAACAGCCCGAAGGCACGCAGCCATCCACCTTGCAGAGCATTCACGACATGCGCACAGACTCTTCTTTCGACCGCAGCGGAGGCAAGCATCTCACCAGCTACCACCGCGCAGCGCAGCCTATCTCCATCTGCGTGAAATGGTTGGAAGGCGAAACTGCCGACTATGCAGCCTACGTCTGCATCACGCCATCGCTCCTCCAACCGCTCATCGAGATGGCATGCATCGAGGACGAAGACGAGCCCTTCGATGTGGAGATAAAGATCGACTCAGAGCAGAACAAGTATCAGGTGGTCTTGCGCAGTCAATGGGTGCCCAAAGGCATCACCGTTCCCGAGGATATGATGAAGATCATCGTCTTCCGCGCTGGCTTCGAATACTACAAATCCAAAAACTTCAACCTCGGCAGCGGGGCTTGGACATGGTAGAGCAACTGCCATCCACCCGCACAAACAGAGTCGTCCACCCACAGCGGACATAAGCACAATATACATATCAGCATCTACAGTAGCCCCACCAACCAACAGCGGACATACGCACAATATACATATAAGCGTCTACGGTAGCCCCACCAACCAACAGCGGACATACGCTATTTCATAGAAACGAGAAAATAACTGATTTATTCATCAAACAACATACACCCTAATTATGGCAAACGAAGAATACTACGACGATGACTTTATCGTCCTCCTCACCATCGACGGAACCGAATACGAAGAAGTAGAAGTCAAGATCAGCGACCCGAACAAGACCATTCGCGAGCAGGTGACCAGCATCGTCACCGTGTTTGAGATGCCCAAGGTGGATGGTGGCGGCAACCCCATCCAGTATCTCCTCGGACAGATTCTCGAAGGCGACGACGAGCCCTCCATCCTCGAGTTTGAGGACCAAGAAGGTCGCGAGATGGCACTCATCGACTACGACGTGCAGCCCGGCGACCGCATACATCTCATCTCCGTGCCCATCGCAGGCTAAAAGACGGACTTGCCAAAGAACCGTACAGAAAAAAAACGAAGATTAGAAAAACGATAAGTGAGAACACAAGGAGATACACACAAGTGCAAACACACGAAATGAGTCAAAGCGCATGAGTGAAAATGCACGAAGTGAGTGAAAGCGCAAAAGTGAAAATGCACGAAGTGAGTGAAAGCGCATGAGTGCGTGTTCAGCTGTGCCTCCCCTACACAACGAGAAAACAACCCCATCCAACAGACGAAAGAAACAACAACATGAACGACGCAATACTTGCCCTGCAACAGCAGAAGCTATCAGGCCGTGACGCCCGCATCCTCAGCGAATGGACAGAACTTGACAACCTATGCGCCAAGCGCAAGAAGACAAGCCCCAATCCACGTCGCCCCACCATGTCCTACATCGTTCGTCGCAAGAACATTGCCGGACTGCCCGTAGAGATAGAAGTATGGTATCGCTGCAAGAGCATCATAGGCGTAGAAGACACCGAGAAGCCCCGCAGACCCATCTTTGGCGAGCTGCACAAGATGAGCATCGTGCTTCCCAACAACTACCCCTCTGCCGACGGCAACCCCATCTTCACCTTCCTCACCGACATCTGGCACCCCAACATACGCAACAGCGGTGGCTTCAGAGGCCACGTATGCCTCACCATCAAGGAGATGGGCGTGATGGCATCCATCAAGGACCTCGTGCTGCGCGTTGAGCGTTATCTGAAGTATCAGATGTATCACGCACAGAACACCTACCCCTACCCCGAAGACCAGGGCGTGGCAGAATGGGTGCGCGAAGAAGGCGAGCCCAACGGATGGGTGAAGTTTGCACAAGTCGACACCACCGACGACACAGCACCCGCAGCACCCGCAGCCGTGGCGCCCCAGCCAGCCGAACCTGCAACACCAGCCGAACCTGCAACGCCTACCGAACCTGCAGCCAAGAAGTCGAGAGTTGTGCTCTGATCTCGTGTCAGACCATCTTCCTCTCCCCCACACACACATGTACAGAACAGCTGAATCCTATTGTAACGCAACACAACAATGAAGAAAACAACCCTCCTCCTGCTCCTGCTCCTCGTGTGCTGCTTGAGCAGTCGTGCCGACGAGCAGCGGAAGTTGAACCTGAACAACACGAGCAACCGCACCAGCCACATTGAGTTGTCCTATGCCAACATCTTCGTCACCGAAGCCGAAGAAGACAAGGACGGACAAGCCGTGGTGACCGTAGAGTTGGAGAACACGAACGAGACCTGCGTGCTCGTAGTCTTCGGTCAGAGCATGAACGAAAAAGAAGTGAAGAAGCAGACGGGCATCACCTTCGACAAGACATTCCCCGGAAAATCGGGCAAGCGAACAGCCGAAAACATGCGCATGATGAAGGAAGTGTCCAGCGCAGTGCCCCCCATGGAGCGCATCACGCTCTGCACCTTCTGCCTCGAAGATGGCGAAGCCACAACCGTAGACCTCCCCATCTACATCGCCAAGCCCAAGGACAAGAAGATGAAGAAGCTCGTCCTCATGGAGCGCGACCTGCAGCAGCTCGACATCACCGCCTCATTGCAGCCCGATGAGCAGTTCAACGCGCTCAGCGAGCAGACAGCGAAGCTCGCGAAGGAAATCAAAGGCGCCCTCTACTGCAACAACAAGAACCACAGAGGCAACGATGCCTCCGACCTCAAGTCGAGCTACAAGAAGAAGGTGAAATCGCTCACAGGAGAGCTCCTCTCTGCCAAGAAAGCCTGCAACGAGGGCGGCTCGAAGGCACAAAAATACCAGAACCTCGTGGACGAGCTCGCAAGCATCGACATCGACCATCTAGAAGAAGTCAGCGCTTGCAAGAACGACAAGAAAACCAAGGAGAAGGCACCCAAGGTGGAAAAAGAGAAGACGGAGAGCTGCAAGTATGAGAACAAGACCCTTCAGCAGCTCTACAACACCTTAGACGACATGTATCAGAAGGTCTACAGCGGCAAGACCACCAAGAAGAAGGTCATGGGCGAGGTGAACGCCATCTACAAGTGCGTGAGCAGCCACAACCATTGGAAGACCGGCACTGAATACAAGAGCGGCATCTCCAAGATCTACAACAAGATTAACGCCATGTAAGCAGGTAATCAATATCCCTTTACTTAGCACACCATTATGAGAAAACTCCTCCCGCTGCTCCTTTGCGCGCTCCCGGCATTTCTTCAAGCCAGGGAGGTCAAAGACACCATCTTCACCGAGAGCAAAGACCGCATCATCATCACCTACGACGTGAAGAACACCGACGGAAAGTCGGTTGTCAGCTTTCTGCAGATGCAGAAGAAACTCAGCACCGCCAATCAGTCACAATACAAAGACCTGGACAAGGTGGCAGTGATGTTCTTCGACCGTGTGGCAGGCACCGACATCAAAATCGAAAACATGACGCCGCAAGCCTTCATCGTGCCTGCCGGCTGCACCTACGAAGCATCTGATGAGGGCTACTTCATCCTGCAGGACAACCCCTCCATCACCTTTCGCACCAAAGGCAAGGAAAAGATGACACTCCGCCTGCCCATCTATCTCGCCTACCACGAGAAGAAGGGACGATACAAACTTTTTGCCAAGAGCAACGAACTCGAAATAAAACTCAACGCAGCAGCACCCACTGCCAAGGCAACGAGCAACGCCAACGCGGCAGCCCTCTCTCCCAACCCCAAAATCCGCAAGAAACAAGAGGAGCACGCCTTCAATGCCGACGACCTCTTCGAGGAGGAGACGCTCACCGTCGAAGAAGACTTGGGGCAGAACGAGCAGCAACTCAAAGTGCTGGGTCTGCGCCGCGACATCATGGCGATGCTCGACATGCAAGCTGAAGAGGGCGAACTCGGTCCGACGGAGATGGAGGAGCTCGGCTATTTGGTGCAGGACTTGCGCAAACTGAAGTATGAGGTGCAAGACGAGGAAGTGCTCCTGATGATCGAGGAGACACTCGATGCCTACCGCAAAGCGCAGAAGGGCAAGGAGGCAAACGCCGCAGCCAGTGCTGCCGCACAACAAGCTGCCGCACAGGCAGAGGCAAAAGCAGCTGCCGCAGCAGCCAAGGCAGAGCAAGACAGCATAGCGGCCGTGCAGGAGCAGAAGGACGCCGAGAGCAAGAAGCAGACCATGTGGATGATCATCGGCGGTGTGGCATTGGCAGTGCTGGGCTTCGTGGGCAACATGATCTTCAAGAACATCCAGCAGAAGAAACAACAACTCAGCATGGAGAACATGACCAAGCGCATGCAGATGGAAGCACAGAAGAAAGCGGCTGCTGCCACCCAGGAAGCCATGAAGAAGGCTGAGGAGGCGAGCAGACAGGCTGCCATGAACGCCATGAACCATGCGCAGCAGACCGCCAGCCAGCCAGAGCAGACACCTGGCGCAGCACAGCCAGTCGTCGCCTCACAGCCCGCGCCCACGGTGCAGCCCGCTCCTGCCCAAGCAGAAGTGGCAGCGCAAGCGCCCGTGCAGCCCACCGTTGCGCCCAAGCCCAACTCTGCGCAAGAAGCGGCAGCAGTAGCCACAGCAGGCATCTCGCCCAACCGCCCTGCCCGCCGCAAGCTGAGCGACGTGAAAGCAGGGGTTGCCGCTCCCGGCAGCGGAACGATAGTGACCGGCGGCAGCGCACCAGTCGCACCCCAGCCCGGCCGCACGATAGGCAACTATAAGGTGGCACCCCGCCGCCCCCGTCCCGGTTCGGAACAGAAGTGAGGGGCGACGTATAGCACTACAGAAACAAACAACGAAGAAAACACCGAAGATGAACATCAACAGAATACTCATACAATGCCTCATCCTCTCCGCCCTCACGCTCTGCACAAACGCATGGGCCATCAAGCGCGGAGCCGCCGTGGACAACAACACGGTGATGGAGACCTTCACGCAATACGTGCAGCAGCAGCGCTACTATGCCGACTACGACATCACGGCGCAGCGCAAGGAGGTGAGAGCCTATGTCGATGCCATGCAGTACATCGAGGATAAGGAGAACTACATCCAGCAGAACCGGCTCAACGGCTATGTGGCAGACGCGCGCGACAGCATCAGCAAGTATCGCGCGGAGACGGGCAAGATGGTCAACGCCTTCCTCAGCAGCCACTACCCCGACGGGCAGTACCAGATTGCCGACAAGCAGGCATGCATGGACGACATGCAGCGCATCCTCGAAGCCAAGCTGGCGGAGCGCGAAGCCACCATCGCCTCGCTGAGCGACGCCATCAAGGCAAGCATGGGCGAAGAAGAGGGCGAAGGAGCCAGCAAAGGTCAGGCGCAGACGCTCATCATCGTGGGCATCATCGTGGCAGTGCTGCTCATCGTTGTCATCGCCCTCCTGCTTTCGCGCAACAGCAAGCCACGCAAGCCACGCAAGCCCACACAGGTGCCCGTCGACAAGAACAAGCGGAAGGCAGAGGAGCAGATTGTCGTTCGCCGCAAGACCATGACCATCCTCAAGCAGCAGACGCTCGAAGACGTGGTGGACAATCCCGCCTACCTCAAGATCGACTGTTCGGAGATTTGCCAAGACACCGCCGTGCGCTACATCTATCTCAAGAACTCGTGCGCGCGCGAAATATATAATATGTATGAGAACGACCTCAACAAGCCCGGACGCATCGCCGAAGACGGCTGCATGGTGCTGGGCAGATGGGTCTACGACAAGGAAGGCGACGAGTACTACGTCTCCATGGAGCACGTGGTGATGCCAGGCGACGATGCCGTCTTCAAGGAGTATGAGTTGAACTTCGGTGGCAAGATCAAGCTCAAGATGGCAGAAGCGCTGCGCCGTCTGCGCCGCGACACCAACATGCAGTACGACCTCACCTGCTGGATTCACTCGCATCCCGGACTCGGTGTCTTCTTCAGCAATGCCGACTCTGCCGTCCACCTCCAGCTCAAGCACCCCACCCACCCGCGCTTTCTCTGCGCCTTCGTTGTCGACATCCTCACGGAGGAGCAGGAGTTGAGCGTGTTCACCTTCCGCCACGACCAGAACATCAACGCCAAGCCCGACCTCAAAAAGATGTTCTCGCTCGTTGCCCTCAACGAGTGGGCCATCCAGAGCGAACAGCACATGGCGCAGACAGCGTCCACCGCTTCCGTCCCCACCCTGCCCGCCGAATAAGAAAAAACCATACACAAGACAAAACGATATGAACAAGACAAAACAGACGAACCGAGTTTGGGCAGCCCTCTTGCTGCTGTTCGTTTGCCTGGGCAGCCTCCAGGCGCAAGTTTCGCACATCAGGTTCTGCGACCGCAAGTATGAATATGGTGTGGGCAAGGATAGCATCACGCTCTTCTTCAACGTTCTCGACGAGAACATGGAGCGCATGACCAACCTTGCTCAGAACGACTTGCAGAGCCACCTCACCCTCAAGGAAGACGACAAGGAGATCGATGCCTCACGATGCACCATCACCCCCGTCAGTAGCGGCAAGCGCATCCCTGCCGAGTTCACCTTCTCGGTGCTCATCGACCAGAGCATGCCCGAGGAGGGGCGCAGCCAGATCTACATGGCAGTGAGCCAGCTGCTGGAGAGTGCGCCCGACGGATGTGTCTACGTCAGCTTCTTTGGCGACGAAGTGGGCTCGACCACGGCGGTCACCGCAGAGAGCCTGCGCCAGCTGCGTTCGGAGTTCAACACGGTGTCCGACAACAAGTATTTCTACAGCGCCCTCTACGCCAAGCTCTGCGAGTTCAACACCTCCAGTGCCGAGTATGAGCAGAGCGTGAAGGCATGCATCGACTACGAGAAGAACGCCGACCTTGCCAAGCGCGCAGCAGCGAACCCCGACAAGAACATCCTCTTCGTCTTCACCGAAAGCAACAAGATGCCCGCCTTCGAGGAAGATCTCGACTTCGTCACCGTCACCGAATATCAGAACGGGAAGACCCACATCGTGCCGCGCGTCTACGCCTTCTACTTCACCAACGGAACCGAAGACAACGAAGACGGCATGAACATCAAGAGCACCCTCGAAGCCCTCTGCTCACCCAAGGATGCCGACCGCCGTGGTGCCCTGCTCCCTGCCCACAACATGGACCAGGCGCTCTCGGAGTTCATGCGCGTCGTTGGCGACCAAATGTATGACTACATACTCAGCTACAAGGCCGACGAGAGCAAGGCCTACACCGGTCTGGTCAAGTATGCTGCCATCTGGCGTGGCGACAAGCTGGGCGAAGGCGAGTTCGCCATCGGTTCGGCAGAGCGCCCCTGGCCCGAACGCCAGGCAAGCGTGGGCGACTCCACCATCAAGTATGTGATGGCCATCGTGGTGGCACTGCTCACCATCCTCATCTTCTTCCTCGTGATGAAGGTGATGGTGCCTGCCGCCAGCCAGAGCAAGTTCAAGTCGAAATACTACAAGCGATTCGTGCCCGACGCTGCCGTCTCACGCCGCGTCTGCACCTACTGCCGCCAGGAGATCCAGGAAGGCCAGTTCGTCGTGGCTCGCTGCAAACACGTGATGCACGCCAACTGCTGGAAGGAGAATGGCTACAAGTGTGCCGAATATGGGCAGAACTGCAACGAAGGCTATCAGCCCCACATCATCTGGAGCGACGTCTTCACCATGCGCAGCGTCATGGAGTGCCACCAGACACTCGCTGGCGTGCTGGCAGCCCTCATCTCGTGGGTGCTCTACGAAGTGCTGGGCGGGAGCCTCTTCGACGGCATTGCTGCCCCCCTCGCCAAAGCCTTTGTGGGCAACGAGACCATCCTGGGCGACTGCATCGCCAAGACCAGCGCCTTCCTGACCATCGGTGCCCTCCTCGGCTTCTTCCTCTCTGCCATCTTCCGCTACAACGATGAATACCGCAAGAAGGACGCTCAGGTATGGCTCAAGATTGTGGGGCTCTCCGTTCTCACTGCTGTCATCGGCATGCTGGCATTTGCCGTGGGCGCCATCCTGCTCTGCGTTGTCGCCAACGCCGTCGGTGCCAACTACATCCCCTGGTATTGCTCGCTGCCCGCCTACCTGCTCTTCAGCGTATGCCTGTCGCTCGCCCTCACCATCAAGTCGACCATCCCCCTGAAGAGCGCACTGCTGGGCGGTCTGCTCTCGGCGCTCATCGGCTTCGTGGTGCTCAGCTTTGGCAGCCTCTTCACGGGCAGCTGGGGCTGGATGGGCATGCTGCTCAACTTCATCATCTACGGTGGTGGTCTGGGCGCAGCACTCGTCACCGTGCGCATGCTGGCAGAGCGCTACTTCCTCGTCTTCAACGTGGGCACCGAGACCAAGCGCATCCCCATTCACAAGTGGATGGGTGCCACAGGTGGCGGCAAGCGCGTCAACATTGGCATGACCAACAACTGCGAGATACAGATGAACTGGGAAAAGACCAACAAGGTGGCTAAGCAGCACGTACAGCTCTACATCGACCACGAGCGCAACCTGCCCATGCTCAAACCCCTCTCTGCTACCCTCTACAACGGACGCACCGACCTTGCCATCAACAAGCCCATCGTGCTCTGCGAGGGCGACACCTTCAAGATTGGCGACACCACCTTCCGCTACACCGAAAAGATGGACTAAGAGAGAGGACAAAAAGTTTCTGCAGCAGAAATGAAAAGTTTCTGCAGCAGAAACTGAAAGTTTCCGTAGCAGAAACTGAAAAGTGCTGCAGCAGAAACTGAAAAGATGCCCAAGCGGACGAAAACAAACTCCCCCCATACAGAAGACCCGACATCATGGAAAAGAAAGTCTATACACTCCCTGCCGAAACAAAGACGAGCCCCGATTATGAATGGGG
>JAGHUD010000068.1 GCA_018065005.1 Candidatus Physcousia equi | reverse complement strand
GTCTTGCTTGTAGAGCTCATAGATGCGCGCAAAGTTGGAGGGGTCGCCCACATCCATGGCATTGGCAATGGTCTGGACGCTCGCCTTAGGCTCATACTTGCCCGTCTGAAGGTAGTTGTAGAAAATGTCGTTGGCATTGTTCGCTGCGATGAAGCGCTTGATGGGGAGCCCCATGCGCACGCCGAAGAGTGCCGAACAGATGTTGCCAAAGTTGCCCGAAGGAACGCAGACAACGGGAGCTTCCACGCCCGCCTTCTTCAGTTGCGCATAGGCATAGAAGTAGTAGAAAGATTGAGGCAAGAAGCGTGCCACATTGATGCTGTTGGCAGAGGTGAGCTTCATGTGGCGGTTGAGTTCTTCGTCCATAAAGGCAGACTTGACGAGCCTCTGGCAGTCGTCAAATACGCCGTCCACCTCTATGGCGGTGATGTTCTGACCGAGCGTAGTGAACTGACACTCCTGAATGGGGCTAACCTTGCCCTTGGGATAGAGCACATAGACATGCACGCCGGGCACACCCAAGAAGCCATTGGCAACGGCGCTTCCGGTGTCTCCACTCGTAGCCACCAGCACATTCACCAAACGGTTGTCCTGCGCTTTGCGATTGAAATAGCCAAGCAGACGAGCCATGAATCGGGCACCAACGTCCTTGAATGCCAGCGTGGGTCCATGGAAGAGTTCGAGGCTGTAGATAGCATCGCCTTTGAGGAATGGGCAGTTAGCCTTGTCTGCTACCTTCACGGCGGGCACGTCGAATGCGAGCGTATCGCACACGATGCGGTGCAAGTCCTCCTGTGGGATGTCTTCGCCAAAGAAGGCATCTGCCACCTGGCAGGCGATCTCCTGGAAGGTCATGTCCTGACAATGGTCGAAGAACTCCTGAGGCAAGGCATGGATGCGTTCGGGCATGTATAGACCGCGGTCTTCAGCCAGTCCTTTCACGACCGCCTTTTCGAGTGTAGCGATGGGTGCTTGATGGTTTGTGCTATAGTAATTCATAATGCTGAGTTATTGTTTTCTGTTTTTGTTTTCGCCACAAAGTTACGAAAAACTTTTTACCCACGCTCCACATTCTCGACATTATTTATATGTTTATGCAACAAAAAAGCTCAAAATCTTTGTTGAGCGCGAAATGTTTCCTAAATTTGCACGCTATTCGATAACACAAGACTGACATCAGAAAAATGGAACTCTGCAAAATTACATTCCATGCCAAGCGAGTCGTCATGCTTATGTGTTGCATGCTCGCTTGCCTTTACGTGAATGCCCAAACCACCGTGAAGGGAATACTTCTGGACTCACTCACCAACGAGCCAGAACCCTACGCCACCGTGCGCGTCTATAAGGGCACCACCGAAAGCCAACCCATAGCGATGACCCTCTCAGGCACGGAGGGACAGTTTCAGACCACGCTCAACGGCAGAGGCGACTTCACGGTCGTCTGCGCTGCCACTGCCAAGCAAGCGCTCATGCGCCACTTCACCGTCGGGGGCGAAAAGGAAATAGACCTGGGCAGACTTCTGCTGAGCGAGAAGGAGAGCACGATGCGGGGCGTAGAGGTGACAGCCATGAAGCCCGTCGTGCGCATGGAAGCCGACAAGATAACCTACTCGGTGGAGGATGACATCGACAGCCGCTCGATGACGGTGCTCGACATGCTGCGCAAGCTACCCAAGGTGGTGGTGGATGGGCAGGACAATATCACGGTGAGCGGACAGTCGTCGTTCAAGGTCTACGTGGACGGTAAACCCAATATGATGCTCACCAGCAATCCCAGCCTAATCCTCAAAGCCATGCCTGCCAGCATGGTTGCCAGCATCGAGGTCATCACCAGTCCTGGGGCGAAATACGATGCAGAGGGAGCCGGCGGCATCATCAACATCTGCATGGCAAAGACGAATGTGGCAGCCGGTGGTGCGCAACAGCTAAATGGCTACAACGGGAGCATCAGCGCCAATGGTGGCAACCGTGGCGGCGGCATCAGCGCCAACGTGTCGGGTCAGAACAAGCGACTGAGCTATAATGCCAACTTCAACTACCAGTATGTCGACAATGGCGAGGTGGATGTAAAGATACTACGCGAACAGATCGAAGACGCAATGAAGACCGACTATCACCTCAAGTCGAAGAACACCGTGCCCTTCATCATGGGCGGCTTAGGTCTGGGTTATGAGATAGACTCGCTGAGCCAGGTCAATGCTTCATTCGACATCCAGCGTTTTGGCGTCACCAACGAGGGAGACCCCATCACACGTCTCTATGGAGGTGCGCTGGGCGTCGGCTATGCCTTTGGCAACCACTCGAAGACCAAGATAGGCAACACGACCTACAACGGAAGCCTCGACTATCAGCGCTTCTTTGATGCGCAGCATGAGAGTTCAATGACCCTCACCTACCAGGTGAGTTGCACCCCCTCGCAAAAAGACTCCTGGACAACGGAGTTCTACAGCACGCAAGCATCAAACGGCGTGGCTCCGCTTCCGCTCGACCGAACGAGCAAGGGCGATGAGATGACCACGGAGCACGTTGGGCAGTTCGACCTCGTGAACAAACTCACAGCCCATGCCAAACTCAACACAGGACTGAAGTATGCCCATCGGCGCAGCACAAGCGATATGAAGTACTATGACGTCATCGGCGGAGAGCAAAAACTCTCGGAGGCGATGAGCAGTGACTACGAGCACACCAACCAGATAGGTGCCATCTATGCAGAGTCGGAGCATACATGGGATCGATGGTCTGCCAAAGCAGGGCTACGCTACGAGCACACCTGGCAACGCTATGCTTCGTTGCGTCAGACTCCTTTCAAAGCGAACTACGGCAATCTTGTTCCTTCGATGACGGCTTCCTGGACCATCAAGCCAGGACAGAGTCTGGGTGCCACCTACAACATGCGCATCTCGCGCCCCGGCATCACCTTCCTCAACCCATACGTCGACCGCTCCGAGCCAACGAGCATCAACTATGGTCAACCCAACCTCTCGGTGGAGAAGAACCACATTGTGAGCCTCGTCTACAACCTCTACACGCCTAAGTTCATCATGAATGCCACGCTCAGTCAAGCCTTCGACAAGGGTGTCATCGAGGAATACAGCTTCTACGACAAAGATGGCATCCTCAACACCACCTACGGAAATATCGTGGACTGCCGCACCACCTCGCTGTCTTTCTTTGCCTCTTGGGCACTGACCCGGACCACACGTCTCTTCTTCAACGGAACGGGCAGCTATGCCGACCTCAGCTCGTCGGTGCTCGATGCGAAGAACTACGGTTGGAGCGGCAACGCCATGCTCAACGTGCAGCAGACGCTGCCCAAGCAGTGGACGCTGAGCGCGGTCGTCGTGGCGAACAGCCGCAGGCTCACGCTCGAAGGCTCTACCTCGGGCTTCAACCTCGGTGTGCTGACTCTCTCCAAATCGCTCCTCAAGGATCGACTCAACCTCAGCCTGACGGGAGTGACGGGACTGGCAAAGGGCGGCAAGTTGCACATTGACCAGTTCAAGGAGGGACGTAACTTCACCAGCCAGAGCAACATCAGCGTGCCCATCACGCGCGTTGTGCTCACTGCCCGCTGGACCTTCGGCAACACACAGAAGCAGTTCCAGCAGCGACAGAGTCGCGTCAAGAGCGACTACATCGAGCACCAGAGCAGTTCAGAGAGCATTGGCAATGCTGGCAAGATGTAGCGCCCCGCCCCTTTAGCTCAATTCACAAATGCAGAACCAAATATTTTAAGCACCTATGCTCATCAAAAACAAGATAATCGACAAACTACTGAAACAGAACGAACGACTGCACGACAAGCGTCACCCGATGTTCGAGCGCAACCGTTTTGTCAAGTTTCTCGCCTACTTCATGATTGCCTATTATGGCGCCATACTGCTCCTGTTAGGGGTCTCGCTGCCCGTAGGCATGAGCCAGGTGTATCACGGTGTGGCTGGATTTCATGTGCTCGACGGATGGTTCTTCATACTCCTCATCATAGACTTCTGGCTGCGCTTCATCTTCCAGGAAACGCCCGCCAACCAGACACGCCCCTACTCGCTGCTGCCCATCAGTCGCCGGTATCTGATGCGCCGATATATGTTGCGCGCTGCCTTCTCTGCGGGCAATCTCTTTTGGAGCTTCTTCCTCGTGCCCTTTGGCATCATCAGTGTTTGGCACAGTATGTCGCTTTGGGCAGTTTTGGGATGGTGGTTAGGCTGGTGGCTGCTTATCGTCATGAATAGTTATGCCTATTTGCTCATTCGCGCCCTCTGCACCCGACATGTTGCATGGTGCCTCCTCCCTCTTGCCCTTCATGCTGGCATCTTGCTCATCGCCTTGCTGCCCACCCCCAATCCCCTCGACATGCCCTGCACGCTCTTCATGTATGCCTTTGCCAAATGGGAGCTTTGGGCTGTTGTCGCAGTGGTAGCGGTCATCGTCTTGTTCTATAGGATGAATGTGTGGGTGCAAGGCAGCATCCTCTACGATGAAGTGGGTAAAAAAGAAGAGGTGGTCATCAAGAAGAGCCATGAGATGAGTTTCCTCAACCGCTTCGGCATTGTGGGCGAATACCTCAAACTCGAGCTACGCATGAAGACGCGCAACCGCATGCTCAAGGTGCAGATGTTCGTCTTGCTTGCCTGTATGCTGCTCCTGAGCGGCATCCTCTATTTCAGCGACATCTACGATGGACTCTTCATGCGCTCCTTCATCTGCCTCTACGACTACATCGTGCCTGGCGCCACGGCGCTCGTCACCATCATGTGTCACGAAGGCAACTACATGGACCTCCTGATGAGTCACAGGGAGAGTGTGTTAGACCTGCTCACGGCGAAATACTACTTCTTCTCCGCCCTGCTGCTCTTCCCCTTCCTGCTGCTCATACCTGTTTGTCTGGCGGGCAAGATCAGTTTCCTCATGTCGTTGGGCTACCTCTTCTTCGTCGTGGGCATTGTCTACCCTTGTCTGTTCCAGATGGCAGCCTACAACAAGGAGACATTGCCTCTGAACGCCAAGTTGGGGTCGAAGCAAGGCAATGGCAAACAGAACATCGTCACGCTGACCATCATGTTCCTCCCCATCGCCTTGGAGCGTGCTTGCGTCTCACTACTTGGCGACACGTGGGGCTATCTCGTGCTCATCGCGCTCGGCGGCATCGGTGTCCTCACCCACCGCCAGTGGCTGCGCTTTGCCTACCAGCAGTTCATGAAACGGCGCTACGAGAACATGGAAGGCTTCAGAGCAAGCAGGCAATAGGCGAAATGTGCAAGGCATCTGCGCGATGCGCTGCCTCGGGACGATGCACTGTCGCACATCTTATCCGCCCATGCCACATCAGAACAGCAAAACATTAACTACTGAAAATACAGCTATCCTCATGAACATACAAATCAGTAATCTCAAGAAGACTTTTGGCGAAAAAATCGCTGTCGACATAGACGAGTTCACCATCCAGAGCGGACAAATACTGGGTCTCGTCGGCAACAACGGTGCCGGTAAGAGCACACTCTTCCGGCTCATCCTTGACCTCATCAAGGCAGACACGGGATGCGTCAGCATGATCTCCAATGATGGTGCAACCAACATCCAGGTTGCACAAGCCGAGCAGTGGAAGACCTGGACGGGTGCCTACATCGACGAGTCTTTCATCATCGACTATCTCACGCCCGACGAATACCTGCAATTTGTGGCGCGCATCTCGGGCATCAGCAACGAGCAGCTGCAGCAGACACTCCAACGCTATGAGCATTTCATGGCTGGCGAAGTGACGGGGCAGAAGAAGCTCATCCGCAATCTCTCAGCCGGCAACAAGCAGAAGGTGGGCATCATCGCGGCTTTGCTCACACAGCCTAAGGTGCTCATCCTGGACGAGCCTTTCAATTTTCTCGATCCGAGCAGTCAGAATGCCATGAAACACTTTCTGCAAGACTACAACCGCGAGACCGCTGCCACGGTGCTCATCTCGAGCCATAACCTCAACCACACCATCGACATCTGCCCCCGCATCGCGCTGCTCGAACAAGGTCGCATCATCCGCGACATCGACAACCAGGACGGTTCTGCCATGCAGGAACTGGAGCATTACTTTGAAGTGGCTGAATAGCATCAACTCATCATGACCTACCACATCGAGCGACGCATACTGCATTTCCACCAGCCTGCTGGCACAAGCCGCGGGTGGTACACCACACGCACCATCTGGCTTGTCACGCTTTGCCACGGCAGCTGGCAGGGCGTGGGCGAGTGCGCCCCCCTGCCCGACCTCTCGTGCGATGCCCTCCCGGTGGAGGACTATGAGCGTCGCCTGCACACGGCTTGCCGCATGACCTGCCAATTGGCAGAGCGCTTGCCTGAAGGCTGCGTGCCCACCGCCGACAACTGCATCCCCTACTCCTATCTGCTCGACGCTCCGAGCATCCTCTTCGCATTGGAAGGTGCCATGCAGTCCCCCCTCTCTCCCACTTTTGCAGAGAGCAGCATCACCATCAACGGTCTCATCTGGATGGGCTCTATCGACGAGATGCGATGCCGCATTGACCAAAAACTCTCGGATGGCTTCCACTGCATCAAACTCAAGATTGGTGCCATCAACTTCGACGACGAACTGGCGCTGCTGGCATACATCCGCGAGCGGCACGATGCCTCTGAAGTGGAACTGCGCGTCGACGCCAATGGTGGTCTGTCGCCCCTGCCCATCACCCATCCAGGCTATCTCGAAGATGTGCGCAGCCGGCTGCGCCTCCTTGCCTCCTTCAACCTGCACTCCATCGAACAACCCATTCCGAAAGGACACGCACCCATGATGGCAACACTCTGCCAAGAGGCAACGCTGCCCATTGCCCTCGACGAGGAGCTCATCGG
Organism: Candidatus Physcousia equi; assembly: GCA_018065005.1. Classification (GTDB taxonomy): domain Bacteria; phylum Bacteroidota; class Bacteroidia; order Bacteroidales; family Bacteroidaceae; genus Physcousia; species Physcousia equi. The sequence continues at coordinate 29,801 of JAGHUD010000068.1, read as the reverse complement.
CATCCACCGAAAGGAGGATAAGGTGAGGATGCTCGACACCATCCGTCCACACTACCTCGTTCTCAAGCCTTCGCTGCACGGAGGACTGGCTGGCTGCGACGAGTGGATTAGGTTGGCTGAAGAACGAGGCATGGGTTGGTGGGCTACCTCGGCATTGGAGTCGAACGTGGGACTCGGCACCATTGCCAGATGGCTCATGCCCAAACAGCCTCCCCTCCCACAAGGACTTGGCACGGGTCTTCTTTTCACCGACAACACACCGCCCACAACACAACTCCATGGGGAGGTGCTCAAAAACGATGAGCGCACGATCTTCTTAGCCCACTGGAACGACAGTCATCCGCAACTGCTGCTGAACACCAGTGGCAGCACAGGGGCGCCCAAACCGATCTGGGTGGAGAAAGAACGAATGCGTGCATCAGCGCGCACTACCTGCGACTTCCTCCATCTCCAACAAGGCGACACGGCACTCCTCTGCATGCCGCTGCAATACATTGCTGGCATGATGATGGTGGTGCGTGCGATGGAGCGCAAACTGCGCCTCGTCTGCGTTCAGCCGTCCAACCGACCTTTCCGCAGTCTCCTGCAACACGCCTGCGACATGGTAGACTTTTGCCATAATCCCAACGGCACCGTCACTCTCCCTGCACAGACCGAACTTCTTGGTTCTCTTGACTTCGTTGCCATGGTGCCCAGCCAAGTCTATGAGACACTGCGCCACCCCGACGAGGCGAATCTCCTGCGACAAGTGCGCCACCTCCTCATCGGCGGCGGCAGCATTCCGCCAGACCTCGAAGCCGAACTGCGCACCTTCCCCAACCCGGTGTGGAGCAGCTACGGCATGACGGAGACTCTCTCCCACATCGCCTTGCGCCGATTGAATGGGGCATGCGAGGAACTGCGCAGCAAGGACGGACAGCAATTAAGGGATTTCGTCATGAACGCTGAGGATTGCCGCTGCTATTACCCCCTGCCTGGCGTCACGCTCTCCAAAGGCGCAGACTCGTGTCTCGTCATTGATGCGCCACATCTGTGCCAGCATCCACTCGTCACGCACGACATCGTGGAGATGAACCCCGATGGAGGTTTCCGTATCTTGGGACGCAGCGACAATGTCGTCTGCTCTGGCGGCATCAAGATCCAGATGGAAGAGGTGGAGTCATGCCTTCGTCACCTCTTCGGTGACTGCCTCATGGTCACGTCACGCCCCCACCCCAAGTTTGGCGAAGCGCTCGTCTATCTCACTACCCTTCCTCCTGCTCTCGTCAGAGCGCAGATGCAAGGTCTTCCTTCCTTCCCCCCTCATTGGCTACCGAAAGACATCATCCTTGTCGACGCTCTTCCCCTCACCGCCACAGGCAAACCTGACCGAGCTAAGGCTAAAGCGATGGTTCGGTAGGCAAAATACGAGAATGACATTTTGCGCACAATCCCTCAAATATTGCTTACAAAATGATTTTTCAAATCCTCCCGTAGTACGTCCAGCGGTCAAGAAACGCCCCTCTGGACGTGCTTTTTTATACCATCATCTACCATTTTTGGCATGTCAATATCTGTTAGTTATCCAACTTGAATGCTTGAATCTACCATGATTTTTTATCGAATTGTGCGTTTTTTCTGCAGCAGAAAACAAAAATTCCTGCAGCAGAAACTAAGATTTTCTTTAGCAGAAACCAAATATTTCTGCTAAAGAATTTATTTTTACATGCTGCAACTGTAAAAAAATGCCCGAAAAGTCATTTTTTACGACTTTTCGGGCATTTTTTTGTTACAGTTTTTAGATATCAAAATGATAGTGAATGTGCGTTATTTCTTACATATAGGTCACGGCTCGTTTTACTGACATGTGAGGCCTAAAGGATGCCATCTTGAGCAGAAACGGTTATCTCTTTTATGGGAGATTTACGATGAAAACAAGAAATATGCTTTGAAGCTGATATTCTCAAGGATTTTTTTGCATTAATTAAAATAATTTTTGTAATTTTGCACCGCATTGGAAGGTGCATTACATTTCCCTGCAAAAACAACATGTCAAAACTAATACAGAACAATGACTATGATGAAACTTTACCTTCGTAGCTTTATTGCAGTGCTGCTCTGCAGCATTACCTGCAGTATGGCAAGTGCGGCTGTAAGTTTTGATGCCTCAAAACGCTACAGCATCAAGAATGTGAAGAGTGGCACGTATCTCTCAGTGAGAGCCATGTCGAGCTTCACAGAAAGCGGTACCGAGAATGCGACACCGCTGGTGAGCGAGCCAACCTATTTCACGCTCACGGCTTCGGGTACCAAGTACTCTATCGGCAGCGACGGTCTCTATGTGGCTCTCACCACTTCCAACTATGGATGGAACACCAAGTCAGCTACCACAGCCTCAGCAATCTGGACGATTGCCGAAACAGAGACCCCTGGACAATACACGATTCAGAGCACCAAGGGCTATCTGAAGTATGATGGCAAAAACAAGTTTGCCTACACGGACGGTAAGGCAGGACAGGACATCACATGGATGATTGAGGAGTTCGTGCCCTACTCTTCCGAACTGGTAGACGATGGATACTATCGACTGAAGTCTGTGCCCTACCCCAGCCGCTATCTTACTGAGGAGTACACCAGCAACAAGGTTAGCGGTACGGAGGCAACCAATGTGCGTTCTCCCTACGCCCAGATGTGGAAGTTGAAAAAGACGGGCACGCTCTCAGGCACCGAGGGCAAGTGGATGCTCACCAACGTGCTGACGGGTCGCAAGATCAACCTGCAGACAACTCAGAGCGCACAATACCAAACCATCGCAAGCACCTCGTCGACGACGGGTGTCTACGTGGTACAGAAGGGCACGTCTAACGACCAGACCTACTTCACCTTCGGCAACAACAAAGACGGAATGGGTCTGCACTGCGCAAGCAGTCAGGGCTACTCGGTGGTGGCGTGGACGGTGAGCGCTGAAGCCACCAGATGGTATATGCAAGAGGTTGACCTGACAGAGGATCAGTTGGCTGAAGCTGCTGCATACTGGAAGGAATATGTCGATGCTAAGTCTGCTGTGACCAACATCAACACAGCAACAAACCGCAACAAATACAACGCCATGCTGAGCGAACTCTTCACCGACCTCTCTTGCTCGGAGTTTAAAGAAGACTTCACCGAAGCACAAATCAAGGAGACGCTCGCTGAAGCACCTGAGGCTATCGTGAACATGGCACTGAACGTGAAGAGCGGAAAGTGGGAGGCTGACAAGGATGCCACCTATAATAATTATGTACGCAACTTCCGCATCAACAGCTACGAGCCCTACAGCGACCGCATGGCGTGGAAAAACATCACCAATGTCGGTCCATTCGGTCAGCTCGTCAACCCCACAGGTATTACGGTGAAGGCAGGCGAGGTTATCTATATCTACGTTGAGCGTCTTCCCGGCACGGGCGCAAGTTTGAAACTCGAATTGGCTCAAGGCACCAACCACACTGGTAGCCAAGTCGACCTCAAGCAGGGTGTCAATGCTTATTTGGCAACAGAAGATGGTGAGTTGTTCATCTACTACTTCGTAACCAATACAAGCAAGTATGTGGTGGCAACTGCCGACCACGAAGCAGACTTCACACCCATTAAGGTGCACATCGAAGGCGGAAAGGCAACTGGCACCTGGGATATGCACCGCGGCATGAAGAACGAGGATTGGGACTATCTGTCGCAAAATATGTTTGGTGCTGAATATCTCCACGTCAAGGGTGAAAGCACGGTGCTCTCACTGGTCACCAGCAAGGTGAAGGGTGCAACCAACGTGGAGGGCATCATGAAGATCTGGGATTTCATCTTCGAAACACAGGAGCGCCTCATCGGACACGACGGACAGTGGGACGGCAGATATCGCCCCGTCATCACGCCCCGCGACGTGAATGCAAGCATCAACCCCAACTGGGGCGGCAACTGCGGTACGAATCACCCCGGCATCAGCAAGGACTACCTCTTCAACTTCGAGAGGATGGCAAACGATCCTGGTCATAACTGGGAGATCTACCACGAGGAGGCTCATGCACATCAGTACCCCATCAACCTCGCAGCAACAACTGAGAGTTCGAACAACGGCTACGCTCAGATGACCAACTATGAGTTCGGTTCATACAACAGCCGCAACAAGGGTATTGAGACACTCATCATCTTCAAGAACAACGACTGGGGATGGGTAGACATCTTGCGCGGCGGTGAAGGCTGCAGCCGTAGCGAAGGTTTCCCATACTATGATGCTGCGCTCTGGCTGCAGTGCCACATGTTCTTCCAGCTCTATCAGTACTTCCACATCCAAGGCTACATGCCCGACTTCTGGCCTCGCGTAGCCGACAAGATGCGCTCCAACGGTGGCATCAAGTATGGCAGAAGTGCAGAAGCCCCCGGTTACTATTATGACGACTATCTGAAGTTTGCTAAGGTTTGCGCAGAGGTCAGCCAGACCGACCTTTGGGAATATTTCGACACATGGGGCTTCTTCTCCTACTGTGATGAGGTGAAGGTAGGCAACGACTTTGTGAAGGAGAATGCACAATACTTCAAGCAGAACGACCGTCCAGATATCGGTGTGCGTTTCGTGGGCGACTATGGTCGCTACTTCCTGCGTATGCCCATCCGCAACAATGCACAAGACGAGAAGTACCTAGCCGACCTGAAGAAGCAGATGCAGTCTTACAAGAAGAAGGCTCCAGGCCTCATGTTTATCGACGACCACATCAAGCCCATGACCGTCAGCGACAGCAGCTTCATTGCTTCTATTCTTCCTTCTCGCATTGGCACAGAGGTGAAGTACTATGGCGTGAACAAGGGAACGAGTGGTGACTTGGGTATGTTCTGGGATTTCGACGGAAAGACGGATGGTCACAACATCTACTACACCATAGTCAACAAGCAGGTGACCATGCACGGTACTGGCATGGTGGGTATTAAGATCTACGACCAGAATGACCGCATCGTCCGCATCTACAACACGATGAAGTTTACGGTGGATGCTGACATCGCCGCTGGTCTGGCAGACGGAACATACCGCATCGAGGTGCCTCTGAGCAACAACATGCAGGTAGTAGCACCCGCCAACAAACCTGTCACAAGCATCAACTCGCTTGAGGATGGCTCAGACAAGGCACACAGCATCATGTATGACCTAACAGGCCGACGTGTCACATCTCCTCGTGTCGGTTCCATCGTCATCTCCAACGGAAAGAAGATGATCATCACAAAATAAGGTGAAACGAGTGGCTACTGAAAAGTAGCCACTCGTAATGCGGCAGTGGCGTGGACATTCGTAAAGGCATCGACCACTCTGATAAGTATGACGATAAAAAAAGAGCGACGAATACTTTCCTTGAGTATTCGTCGCTCTTTTGCATTGAGGCTAAAGGGGCGGCTTAGGTGCGGAGCATTGAGCAGACTGTTGTTCAGGACAAGGGAGTCAAGGCACCCGTGAGGCTGTCCATGATGTAGCCCCTCACCACAATATCTTTGGGCACAAGTGGGTGGTTCTTGACCAAGTCGACGGTTTCGAGCACAGCAGCATCTGTGTCGTCGAAGCCATGAAGCCATGAGTCGAGGTCGATGCCGCAGTGCTTCATGAGTGAGATGTGTTCCTCGTCGATGCCTCTTTTGCGCATCAAGTCGAGCATCTCCTGACTGTCCATGCCTTGCACGCCGCAACCGGTGTGACCGATGATCATCACCTCATCAACGCCCAATTCGTAGATGGCAACGAGCAGCGAGCGCACCGTCGAGTCAAAGGGGTTTGTGATGGTGCCTCCCGCATTCTTAATGATCTTGACATCCCCATTCTTGATGCCCAAGGCTGCAGGCAGGAGCTCCACCAGACGGGTGTCCATGCAGGTCACGATGGCAATCTTCTTGTCGGGATACTTGCTTGTCTTGAATTGTTCGTAGGCTTTTGTTTCTACAAACTGCCTGTTGAATTCGAGCATATTTTCTATCATAACCGTAAGAGTTGTTTGGTCTCACGGAGGGGAGCAATGACGCATCGTGTCCCTGCCATGAGAGGGTATGGAACGAAAAAAAGATTTACTTGTCGACTATGTCGTTGAGCACGATGCCCGCAAGTGCCATGCCAAAGGAGGCTGTGATGTGGCAAAGCGACCCATTGATTTGTGCCTTTGCGGAACTGCTCACACGCTCGGTGGAGGGCGTTTCGGCACTCATGGCGCTCCACGCCTCCTCTGCCCCGAGATTCTTGAGGGGCGGCTCTTCGCTGTAGACACAGAGGAACTTGCGACGTGGGAAGGTCTTGTCGCGCTTGAGCTTATTGCGAATGGCACGGGCAAGAGGGTCGCCCTTCACCTTCCAGAACTCTGATTTGCGAATCATGAAGGGGTCGCGACGGAGTGCAGCTCCCATGGAGGAAACGAAGGTGATGTGGCTTGGCTGCGATGTGGCGCGCAGGATGAGATCGACCTTGTCTTGCAGCGAATCGATGGCGTCGATGATGTAGTCATACGTTTCGAGGCGAAACGTTTCTGCCGTTGCTGCTTCGTAGACTTTCTGCAGGGCGGTGATGCTTGCCTCCGGATTGATTTCGAGCAAGCGTTCCTTAAGGACCTCCACCTTGATGCGCCCCACGGTGTGGCTTGTGGCAATGAGTTGTCGGTTGCAGTTGGTAGCACAGACACGGTCGCTGTCGACAATGGTGAGCTGCTGTACACCACTGCGCACCAAGGCTTCTGCGCACCACGACCCCACGCCGCCTACGCCGAAGAGAATGACACGCGCCGATTGCAACTTGTGAAGCTTGTCTTTGCCGAGAAGCAGTTCGGTGCGCCGGTGCATGTCCTGTTGGGGTGATGATGTTGTGAGTTGCGTCATGTTGGTTGCGTGAAAGGTGGGTGTGGGCAAACTGTGCCCCATAAGAGATATCGCGTCCTATCTTGCAGAGAGGGCAAAGCGGGGTAAGATATCACATAGGGTGTTTAGAATTGATAATGCTATCGACCAGTTGCTTTTGGATGATACTGTCCGCTTCGATGGCGGCAGCGTTGCGCTCACGGTCTATCTCGTTCTTGATGATTTCCTCTGCCTCTGCAGTGAGGTGTGGCGCATTGCCCCATACGAGGTCGTAGTAGCCACGGGTAAGCGGTCGCTTCTCGCCGTCGTAGATGAAGGCAAAGACATAGAGATAGCCACTGTCGGGCTGCAGGACCACCTCACTGTATTGATCACTGGGATAGAGCACGGCATAGGATGGCTCGTTGCGGTGGTTATCCTTGCTGATGCGTACAAAGAAGAACTCCTTGTTGCGGTCTGCGTATGCGTTGAGAATATTTATGGTGGAGTCCTCGCGATTGACACTGAACTGGAGGTCGCAACCTTTCTCGCCATACCAGTCCTTGACTATATAAGTGCTGTCGCTGAAGGCTGTAAGCTCCACCTGGAAGGCATTATTTTGCTCTTGTGCGGCGTATGCCCGAACGGACGCGCTCCATTCGGGTGAAGGGGAAAAGATGCCCACGATGGCCATCACACCCACATAAAGCCAGTGCGCGATGATGCCCGCACCGATGCCGCCCAGCGTTTGGGCGAGGAAATCCTTCGAGCAGAGTTGACGATAACCCATCGTGTCGAGCATGGCGGTGTGGGTGCTCAGGAACCCGCTCCAACACATGCCCATGGCAGTGAAGACTGCAATAGCGTTGCCGTCGATGATGCCTTGGCTCGTGAACTCAGGAATCAGTCCAAGAGCAGCACCCACGGCACCGAGTGCGGTGATGGGGAAGGAGAGCAGCTCAGGAGCAGAGAATCCGAACAAGGCATTGAAGAGGAAGTCAAGCTTGCCTGCTATCCAAGGTAACAGGGCTGTGCCTTGATAGGCACCGCCGGTGTAGACAACGATCTCTTCGCCCATCTTATCCACGCCCTCCACACTGCCCCCAAACGTGAGCATCATGACGAAGGTGGAGATGATGAGCACACCGGGAATGATGGCCAAACCGATGGACACACCATCCTTGCCGCCATCAAGGAGCGCGTTGAGCGCACGCACGAAAGTGGATTCTTCATGCTCTTTGTTTGCAGACTGCTGCATCTGCTTCTTTTTCTGCTCCATCTCGCGCTCCTCTGCAGGCACTACGTCCGCGTCGCGAAACTCGGGGTAGCGTTTCAGGATGAAGTGCTGCATGAGACGAGTGGCAATGACACCGCCCACGGCGGCACCAAAGAGACCGATGAAGGGCTCAAAGAAATAGCCTTGCCCCATCATGAAGACGATGACGAGCAGCCCCATGCCAAAAGCGGTGCCGAAGTTGGCCATCGAGATGAACTGATACTTCTTGAAGTAGCTCGCGAAATGGCGATTCTTGGAAAGGGAGATGATGGCTGGATTGTCGCTGATAAAGGTCATGATGGCACCGAGCGAAGCCACACCTGGAAGATGATAGATAGGACGCATGACAGGTTTGAGCATCTTCTGCAGAAGCCCCACGACACCAAACTCACTCAGGATTTTGCCCAATGCTCCGGTGACTACACACATGCCCATGAGATAGAACACGGTGTTGAGCAAGAGGTCGTGGGCTGTGTGCATGATGGTGTTCAACATATTGGTGAAGCCCATCACATAGCTGAAATAGCCAAAAACGAGGAGAACGGCGACGAGGCAAGTCATGCCGCCTGGTATGCGACGTATGAGTCTTTTCATTTTGTATATGGATAGCACTTGCAAAATTAGTGTTTTGTTGCGATGTGTGCAAGAAAATAGATGTAAAATTTGTTCCTTTCGGCTAATGTTTGTAATTTTGCACAATCATTATTTAATTATAGGTAGAAGCAACCCTATTTAAAAAACTTTCGAACATGTATTACATCCAAAAAAGAATGGAGGTGGCAGGCTGTCATAGGCTTCAGCTGCCCTATCCAAGCAAGTGTTCGCAATTGCACGGGCACAACTGGATCATTACGGTCTTCTGCAAGGCACAGCAGCTCAACGAATCAGGCATGGTGGTGGACTTCACTGCCATCAAGGAGCGCATCCAGCAAATGCTCGACCACAAGAACCTGAATGAAGTTTTTGACTTTAACCCTACGGCAGAGAATATCGCCAAATGGGTTTGCGACCAGACACCTCACTGCTACCGCGTGGAGGTGCAGGAGAGCATCGGCAACATCGCTATCTACGAAAGAGAATGAAAATAAACGAATTATTCCTTTCACTACAGGGCGAAGGCCACTTCACCGGAACGGCTGCTCTGTTTCTGCGCTTTGCGGGTTGCAACCTCAGTTGCCCCTTTTGTGACACCTTGCACACACCCTTCACCGAATACACCGAGGCACAACTAATAGGCGCTGTGTTAGAGTTGTCTGCGGGTGTACGTCATATAGTCATCACGGGCGGCGAACCTTCTCTGCAACTCACGGATTCATTTGTCGACCTCTTGCACCAGCATGGTTTCTTCGTGCAAGTGGAGACCAACGGCACCCATGAGCTGCCGGCCAAGGTGGACTGGAGCACTTGTTCGCCCAAGGCAAACGGAACAGTCGTGCTGACGCGCATCAACGAAATCAAGTTGCTCTTCGATGGCAGTGAGCCAACGCTCCATCAGGGTCTGCAAGCAGACGAATATCGACTGCAGCCCTTAGACACAGGCAATGCAGAGCGAAACAACGAGATAACAGAAAAAACAATCAACTACATTCTCACCCATCCTCAATGGAAACTGTCACTTCAAACACACAAGATACTCAGCATTCAGTAAGACCTTCTGAAGAAGAGGTTCGCAGCGCTTTGCGCACCCTCCTCATCGCCATCGGCGAAGACCCCGATCGTGAGGGACTCAAGGACACGCCCGACCGCATCATGCGCATGTGGCAGGAGATTTTCCGTGGCTATCAACCGGAGAAGAAACCGCGCATCACCACTTTTGCCAACACCAACCACCTAGAAGAAATGGTTTTCGACGCTGGCGACTACTATTCGATGTGTGAGCACCATGTGCTGCCCTTCTTCGGGCAATACTATTTTGCCTATATTCCTTCGCCCGAAGGACGCATTCTTGGCATCTCCAAGGTGGCGCGCGTCGTGGGCTATTGTGCCGCACGCCTGCAGTTGCAAGAACGTCTTGCTGAAGACATCATCGCCATGCTCAGCGATGCGCTAAAGGGTAAGGCGCTCGGTTTTGCCCTCATGCTGCGCGGACGTCATCTCTGCAAGACCATGCGCGGTGTGCGCAACAAGGGCGAGATGGCCGTCACACTCTACACGGGGCAGTTCAAGACAAACCGTTCGCTTCGACTCGAATTTCTCAAGATGGTAGACACCGTAAAATAGACATGCTCGCCCCCTCGCAACATAATAGGCTCCTGCGCCTCCCTACGATGCTCGCGCTCGCCTTCATGCTCCCCATGTTTTGGGCTTGCAGCAAGCAAGAGCAAGCCCTTGGCCATGCCTCGCTTTATTATTGGCGCACCACCTTCCACCCCACGGCAGCAGAACGGGCAGAGATAGACACGCTCTCTATGCTCTATCTGCACCTCTTCGACGTGGTCCCTGCAGCCGATGAACCGGTCGTGGGCATGTTGCCCGATGCTACGCTGCAGTTCAACGACTCTTCGCTTCTTTGGCTGCAAGAGCGCACACGTCGCGGACTAAAAGTCACGCCCGTCGTTTTCCTCTCGCCGGGCATCATCACCCGCCACGACACGCCCAAGGCGAAGACCCTGGCTCGGCTCCTGCTCTCTCGCATGGATGAGATGATGCACCAGAACGGTTTGCCTGTGGCTCAGGAGGTGCAAATCGACTACGACTGGACGCGCACGAACCAGGCAGCCTACTTTGCTTTCTTGCAAGAGCTGGCTGACACATTGCACGAAGCACAGCGCCAGCTCAGCACCACCATTCGCCTTCACCAACTCTCCATGAAGGCACCACCTGCCGACCGCGGCATTCTGATGTGCTATAATACGGGAAGGCTGACCGACCCCAACGAACAGAACTCTATCCTCACGAAGCAAAGCGTGGAGCCCTATGTGCGACAGCTCGACTCCTACGAACTTCCGCTCGTGCTCGCCTTGCCGCGCTTCAGCCTAAATGCCGTGTTTCACAATGGGGCATTCGCATTCATTGCACCCGGGCTTGCGCTCTCAGATACGACACGCTTCCAGCGCATTGATGCCAACCACTGGCGCTCCGTTGCCTATCAGTCCGTGCCGCAACGTGTTTCTGCTACAACCCAAGCCAACGTGCGCATCTATCCCGGCGATGTGGTACGACGCGACGAAAGCAGCGACTCCCTCAACGCGCTCGTTGCACGTGTACTTATCAGACATCGAGCAGAGCTGAACAACGAAATTATTATTTATCCCTAACAGATATGAATAAACTCTTTCTCTTTTTCTGGGCAATTCTTGTCCTCATCCTTCCCAGCAAGACACTGGCTTGCGGAGGAGAAGCCCCTGAGTGGTACGACGCAGATCTCTTCCGCATCGTGCCATCCTATTCTGTCAACGACGCTGCATACAGAAACACAAGCCTCAACGAAACGGTTGACTTCTGGTACAACTATCTCGGCAAGAAGGTGAAACGCGATGACATCTTGCTCTTCTTCCGCGAAGGAACCTCTAAGGACCTCTCCAACGAAGGCGCAAGTGCGTATCCATTTGTGAAGGCGGTGATGACACAAAGCTTTGCACTGCAATACCTCCGCGCTTGTATGCTGCTTGAAGAGGACACGCGCGTCGAATGGGGCTATCGTACAAGATGTAGCGAGTGTCTGACAACTTGCACACAGTGGACAAAGACGGCACAGAACGTGCCCGAGGCGTTCCACTATCGCATGGTGTTCCTGAAGATGCGTCTGGCTGCCAACGCGAAGAACTATGACGAGATACTCACTCTGTGGAACACGCAGGCGCAGTCTTGCCCCAATGCAGCGCTCCTGGCGCGCATGAATGGCTATGCCGCTCATGCCTTTTTCGAGAAAGGCGAGGTGCGCAAGGCGATGCAGATTTATGCAGAACTTGGCGACCGCTTCAGCCTTGATGTGTGCATCTCTTCCTTTGTGGGCGAGAAGGGCATACGCGCACTCTACGACAGCCGCACTGACGCCAACGACAAAACTTGGTACTATGCCTTGCAAGACTATTGCAACTACTGCTGGGAATCGCGCTATAGCTACTACGAGGGCGAAATGGAAATAGACAAAGAGACGAAAAAAGACATGGAGCGTGTGCGCCAGCTTTGCCAGTCGCATCATGGCGATGCGGAGGGAGCGGTTTGGATGAGCGCCACTGCATGGCTTTATCTTTGCGAATCGAACTACGGCGAGGCTTATGAGTTGGCATATAGGGTTCACGAAACGAGCTCTGACGCGGTGGTCAAGCAGAATGCTTTCCGCATGATGTGTTTTGCCAGCATCTGCAATGCACCCATGAAGGCTGACAACGCTACGCTCACGCGCATTGCCAACGATTACGTCAAACTGATGGAACTTGCCAACAAGGAATTGCCCATCGACCACAATCAGCCAAATATGCACAAACCAATCGCCGACTTATGTCCCAACCTGTGCTTCGTAGAGGCTGCTTACAAGGATAAGCTGACCAAGTATCTGGACAGCCAGAAGCTCTTTGCTGCTCATGCTTTGGTGGATAACCTCAGTGAACAGCTCACGCGAAACACATGGTTCGACCTCAGCGATGCGGAATTTATACCATCAGAGATGGAGGGATTTGTAGACGCAACAATGAGTAGCGAGGAGGCTGAAGCATTCATGGAGATGGTCACGAAGAAGAAAGCCAATGATGTTTTCTCACAGGCTATCATCAAACGTACTAAGGTGGACATGATGCGACTCACGGACATCGTAGGCACAAAACTCATGCGTGACGGCAAATACGGCAAAGCGCTTGGCTATCTCGAGAAACTCACGCCCAAATACCTAAAAACACGTCCCTACCAGGCGTACCTCGCCAATCGTGAGATGAAGTGGAACAAGCCTTTCTTCCGCACTCAATATCAAGAGGACTGGGACAATGAAGTAAGCTACGGCGAAAACTACAAACTCAACTTCTGCCGCGATATGGTGCAGCGCATCAACGCGCTGCCTACACTCTCGGGCAACGAATTGGCTAAGGCGGAATATGAGATGGCAATGCTCATGTTTCAGGCAAGCAACAAGGGTGACCTCTTTGCACTCAGTGAGTTCTATATGAGCATCTGCGACGAGCCAAACAAGTTTTGTGACCAGGCACTCGTACAATTGCGCAATGCGCTCAAACACGTCACTGCCGAGTCTTTGCGCCATAAGATTTACTACGGCATTGCGTCAATGCCAACTTCGCAGAATGGTCTTTTCTGGGACTTGAAATACGACTGGCACGACGACCAGTTCCATTATGCCTTCAACCTCTTCCACCCCTCACGTGATGCTTTCGAGTATCTCGCTCGTCACCGCACGGAGGACCCTGTCACCGCAAACTGCGACGTTATCAAACGTTATGCCGCAATCAAATAAGACTGTGCTGCAACTTATGTAGTTTACTGATTTATTCTCTGATCTACTACATATATTATATGTTTGCAGAGCGAAAGAACTAATTTTCTAATTCAGTAATTCTTGGCAGCAGTTAAGCCTACGACAAAGAGTTACTCATGAAATCAATCAGAAAAGAATGAAAAACCTTTCAATCCTCGCCGTCGCTTGCACTGCGCTCCTTTCGTGCACGAACGGCAAAAATCCACAGGGTACGCCCGTCGATACAGACACACTGCCAGCGCCCGAAACAGTGGCTACCTTGGACCCGAACGCTAAGCCGGATGAGGCAAGTTCAATGGGGCGCACGGCATCGTTTTTAAATTTCTTCCAGGCAGAGGTGAACAACGAAGGCATGGTTGAGTGTCAGTTTATGAATCTCGACGAGGAAACGTTTTCTCAAATCTTCAACATGGATAATTGTCCGACCGACAAATTTGCACTCGAAGCCAGCGGACGCGTCAAGGGCATCTGCATCCTCAACGAAGGAAGCAGCGTCGACCCAGTCCTCTTCCTACTGATGGAGGACAACCATGCGGAGCGTGTCTCGCTTTGGGAACTCAGCTGCGGAAAACAAAAGACGATCTATCGCTCAGCAGATGATGGCATCACCATGTTTGAGGAATACAGCGATCCGAATGGTGAATGGGAAGGCAACATAGTTGTTGGCATTGATGCAGATGGCAATCGCATTGAGTTAGATTGGAGTGCACTCTGAGGTCTGAGTGTTCAGCTATTTTATATTGTGATATGACAAAGAAGATTTATTTTGCACTCATCGCTGCGTTCACATTTCTCCTCTCAAGCGACTACATACCTGCTCTTCAGGTCCTGAACGTGGTGACACCGCCCATTGCGCTCGCATTAGGGCTTCTCTTTGCGCTCACGTTGGGTCAGCCCTGCCCGAAGACGAACAAGAAGATGTCGAAGATGCTCCTGCAGTATAGTGTCGTAGGCATGGGATTCGGCATGAACGTGGAGGCATCGCTTGAGAGCGGCGGCAAAGGAATGGCTTTCACCGTGGCGAGTGTCGCGGCAACGATGCTCATTGGATGGGTAATCGGAAGGAAAGTCTGTCGTGTGGACAAAGAAACGACATATCTCATCTCCAGCGGTACCGCCATCTGCGGCGGTAGTGCCATTGCTGCCGTAGGTCCAGTCATCAAAGCCAAGGACAGCAGCATGAGCGTGGCGCTCGCCACCGTGTTTGTGCTCAATGCCATTGCTCTCTTCCTATTTCCCCTTTTAGGCGAATGGATGAACATGACGCAAGAACAATTCGGATCGTGGGCTGCCATTGCCATCCACGACACAAGCAGTGTGGTGGGTGCGGGTCAAGCCTATGGTAAGGAAGCACTCGAAGTGGCTGTTACCATCAAACTGACCAGAGCACTTTGGATTGTGCCCCTGGCATTGGTTACGAGTTTCATCTGGAAGAACGGTCAAGAGGGAGGCAAACGCAAGTTACCCGTGCCGATGTTTATCATTTGGTTTATCCTTGCCATTGTCTTCAATACCTATGTGCTTTCCAATACTGCCATTTGCAGCACATGGGGCAGCGCATTAGGCAGCCTTATCAACGGCATAGCTCGCAAGGGCCTCATCCTTTCGATGTTCTTCATCGGAGCTTCTCTTTCGCGCGACACGCTGCGCCAGGTGGGCTTGCGTCCTATGCTGCAAGGTGTGCTGCTCTGGATCATCATCAGTTGCGCTTCATTGGCATACATCATGCTTTAGTCCAAAGCTACCGAAAGCCAACTGCTTCCAACGCATATAACTTGAATTTTACAAGAATCGTACCTGTATAATAATATAAATCGGGAACAACATTTATCTCCTTTGCCAAAAAATATCTAAAATTCAGTGCTATAGCAAAAATCCCCTGTTACACTAAGAATGGTACAGGGGGGATGTTTAAAACAAAAAGATCTATTTGATCAAGATTGATGTGTCGAATCAAGTTGTGGCACTTTGCTCTTCCTGTTGAAGTTGCCGAGAGCATCATCGTGACGGCAACCATCCGCATCGATGGCGTCTGTGCTAGAAGAGCTTGCCACCTGATTACTTCTGGCATTTGGGACAGATGCCTTTGATGATAAGCTCCGTCTCTTCCACCACATATCCTTGTGGCACGTCTACCTTCGGAATGGGACTCTCTTTGAGACAGATGGTCTCGCCACAGCGTGTGCAACTGAGATGGACGTGCTGGCAGGTAAACTTGCCGCACCTGCAAACACAATACTTCTGTTTGCCAGAACCATCGTCGATGAGATGCAGGAGATGATGCTCTGCAAACAAAGATAGTGTTCTGAAGACCGATGAGTTGTCGGCGTAAGGAAGAAGTTGCATGACGTCGCTGAGCGAAAAGGCGTTTTGCATCTTCTCGTATATGGTTCGGTAGACAAGCAGACGGATGGCGGTGAGCCGTATGCCTGCATCGGTCAGTTTTTGTTCGAAGTTCATGTTTGGGTCGTGTGTTGAAGCGTATGAGAGGCAGCCTCATTTGTCGTTTTGCACAGCGCGTCGTGCATAGCGTGCCAGGATGTCGATTGTGGTGTCTCCTGCAAACACAGCATTCAGTCCTTGCTCCTCAAAGGCAGGGTCGCCGGTGTAGTCGTCCCATCTCTGCCAGACGTCATGTTTGGGCTGTGCCAGACCACCCCATGCCCAGAAGTTGCAGGCAGCCAAGTCGTCGGAGTCGTAGACCATGGAGAGCACAAACTCGTAGAAACGGTCGCGCGCTGTGGTGGGTGAGAGCGGCGAGAGGGCATAGTTGTCGCGCGGGTAGCCGAACTCTTCGAGCAGCACGGGCTTGCCGAGCGATGCCACCGCATCGAGGTTTCTCTGTATGTAGTCCTTCGCTTCGCGTTTGGCGTTGTCCAAACTGCGTTGTGGCGCATCTTCACCGTTTATCGTTCTCGCCTCTGCTGTCTTTCCGATGCACGGACCCAGCATCTGCCAGTTGTGGGGCCATAGGTGGATGCAGACGTAGTCGATGGAGGGAAAGGCATGGATGCGGCGAAGAAGCGCCGTGTCGGACTCGCAGCCATAGATGCCTTCGCTGCCGGTGGTGACAAGATGATTGGCATCGAGGCTCTTGATGAGTTTCGACTGGTGCTCCACCCATCGGGCAAGCGCTTCTTTCGATACCGGTTGGCGCGAGAATGGGCGTGGCTCGTTGCATAGTTCCCATGCCATGATGGCGGGCGACTCTGTATAGGGCTTTCCAGTCACTGTGGATGTGCGGGTCACGATCTTGCTGATGTGGGCATCGCTCAGCGCTATGGCGTCGTCGCTGAGCATGAATCGTGCGTGGTAGGTCTGATAGGCATCCCAGTCTGAAGCAGGAGGTACAGATCCTGCACCGCTCCATTCGAGATAGGAGCCTAATCCCCCACTCCACTGCCACGCATTGTTGAGATAGAGCACAGCCGTCATGTCGCGGCGTTCGAGTTCAGCAAGCAGATAGTCGAGACCGACGAGCAGCGTGTCGTTGTAGAACCCAGCTGTGGGCTGCAGGATGGGCACGATGTGGTCGGGAAGCGTGTCGGTGCCTTCGGCGCCCACTAGCACACGCACATTGGAGATGCCCGTCTCCTTCATCAGGTCGAGTTCGGCGTGAAGGCGCTGGCGGTTGCCTCCTGCTCCTGTGCTGGCAAGTATGGGCGCATACCAGAAGTTTGTGCCCACAAACTTATAGTTTGCATTTCCTCTGACGAAGCGGTTGCCTTCAACACGCACAAACGCTGTCGGAGAGACACTGCAGGAGGAAAGCACGCAGCAGAGGGTGCAAAGGATGACGTAAAGAATCTGGCGCATGTGTAGATTTACATTTTTTACAAAGTTATACATTTTATATCAATTCACAAAATTTATGACACATTATTATATAATAGAAGAGCTCGGAAGGTGGCAAAAAGCAAAAAAAGAGAAGGAAAAGCATGCTGTGCACTTTTTTTTACTATCTTTGCAGTAGCACACACCATCGGAGCGCCTCCGCAGGCACAAGCGAGGCTCTCCGACCAACTAAAGGAACCGCATGAAAGTTTACACAAAGACAGGCGACGAGGGACAGACCTCACTCGTCGGAGGCAAGCGCGTCAGCAAATGCTGCGACAGACTGGAGAGTTACGGCACCGTGGATGAACTCAATTCGCACATCGGCGTGCTGCTCACTTACTGCCGTGAGCAAAAGGACAAACACTTTCTTCAGGGCGTGCAGGGCAACCTGTTTGTCGTTGGGGGCTGTTTGGCAACTGAAACTTCGCCCGACGCAAACCGCCCCGGGATGCAGGTGACAAAAGAAATGGTGGAAGAACTGGAACACGAGATTGATCGCATCGAGGCTTTAGTTCCGCCCCTCAGATTTTTCATCTTGCCTGGCGGTAGTAGCGCGGCGTCGTATGCCCATGTGTGTCGCACGGTGTGCCGAAGGGCAGAAAGGCAAATCTTTCGCCTTGCGGAGAGCGAATGCCATGTGGATGCGTGTCTCACTTCTTATGTGAACCGTCTGAGTGACTACTTCTTCGTGTTGGCGCGCAAACTCAATCAAGACGAAGGCACTGCCGACATAGCTTGGAGCAGCCGGTAGCATCTGACAAAAATAGAAATCGAAACTCATGGCTTGGCATTCATGCCATGTCGAAGGTTCGAATGGACACAAAAAAGGCGGTAAGAAATGTGCGTTGATTCTGACATTTCTTACCGCCTTTTAGGTTAGTAACCGGTGGGCAAGTTTACATCTTCTCCATGGCTTGCTGGAGGTCGGCAATGATGTCCTCCACATTTTCTATGCCGACGGACAGACGGATGAGGTCTGGAGCAACGCCGGCTTCACGAAGCTGCTCGTCGCTCAGCTGGCGATGGGTGTGGCTGGCGGGATGCAACACGCAAGTGCGGGCATCAGCCACATGGGTGACGATGGAGATGAAGTCGAGGTTGTCCATGAAGCGTATCGCCTCCTCGCGTGTGCCTTTCATGCCAAAAGCGATGACGCCGCATCCTCCGTTTGGTAGGTATTTTTGTCCCAACTCATAGTACTTGTTGCCGGGGAGTCCTGCATAGTTGACCCATCCAACCTTGGGTTGCGCTGCGAGCCACTCGGCTACCTTCTGTGCATTGCTGCAGTGCTGGCGCATGCGCAACGCGAGTGTTTCGAGACCGATGTTGAGGAGGAAGGAGTTCTGGGGCGCAGGGATGGAACCTAAGTCGCGCATGAGTTGTGCCACGAGCTTTGTCGTGTAAGCCATTTTGCCGAACGCCTTGGTGTATGTCAGTCCATGATAGCTTTCGTCGGGTGTGCAGAGGCAGGGGAATTTCTCTGCATGTGCGTCCCAGTCGAAATTGCCGGAGTCAACGACACATCCACCCACCTGTGAGGCGTGGCCATCCATGTACTTGGTGGTGGAGTGTGTGACGATGTCGCATCCCCACTCGAAGGGGCGGCAGTTGACAGGCGTTGCAAAGGTGTTGTCGACGATGAGGGGCACGCCGTGCTTGTGTGCCATATTTGCGAATCGCTCGATGTCGAAAACATTACCGCCCGGGTTAGAGATTGTCTCGCCAAAGAAGCACTTCGTGTTGGGGCGGAAACAAGCTTCGATGCGCTCATCGTCCCAGTCTGGATCGACGAATGTGCACTCGATGCCGAGCTTCTTCATGGTAACGCCAAAGAGGTTGTAGGTGCCACCATATATGTTGTTGGAGGTGATGAAATGATCGCCTGCCTGACAGATGTTGAAGACTGCATAGAAATTGGCTGCCTGTCCGCTCGATGTGAGCATGGCACCTACGCCACCCTCCAGTGCGCAGATCTTCTTGGCAACGGCATCGTTTGTGGGGTTGGCAAGTCTTGTATAGAAATAGCCTTCGTCCTTGAGGTCGAAAAGACGCGCCATCTGGTCGCTGGTTTCGTAGCGGAAGGTTGTGCTTTGGTAGATGGGCAGCTGTTGGGGTTCGCCTTTCTTGGCTTTCCATCCGCCATGGATGCAGATGGTTTCGATGTTTCTTTTCATAAATGTATGTTTAGGTTTTGGATTATTTTGCAAAAATACTAAATAATGGTGTATGCAACAAAGGATTCTCTAAAGATTTGCTGCAGGAGTGGCTAAAGATAGGTCTTTGGGTGCTACTCCTCAGAGTCTTCAGACGTTGAATTCGTTGAGCAACTTGATGATGCGTTCCACCTGCGAGCCCGTCAGCACAGGAGAAAGGGGCAGCGAGAGCACTTCGTTGTGGATGCGTTCTGTGATGGGATAGCACAAGTGGTTGAGTTCGCTGAATGCTTCTTGCTTGTGGGGCGGTATGGGGTAATGAATCAATGTTTCTACACCATGCGCCTTCAGGTAGGCTTGCAATTCGTCGCGATGTGCACAACGAATGGGGAAGATGTGCCAGACGTGCGAATCGGCTTGTTGTGGCCACTGCGGTGGGGTGATGAGTGGATTGTCGAGGGCATCTATGTACTGTCGCGCCATCTGTCGCCGGATTTCATTGTCTTCGTCAAGCTGACGCAGTTTGACGTCGAGCACCACCGCCTGCAATTCGTCCATGCGGCTGTTTAATCCACACATCTCGTTGACGTATTTCTCCTGGCTTCCGTAGTTGGCCATGCTCCGCACGCAAGTAGCTAACAGTGGGTCGTTGGTGCAGACGGCACCCGCATCGCCCAATGCTCCGAGATTCTTGCCAGGATAGAAGGAAAAAGCGGCGGCATCGCCCAGACTACCGGCACGCATCTCTTCGTAGCGAGCACCATGAGCCTGTGCCGCATCTTCGACCACTTTCAAGCCATGCTGAGCAGCAAAGGTGTTGATGGGTTTCATGTCGCAACAACGTCCGTAGAGATGTACCGGGAGAATGGCAACGGTGCGCTCGGTGTAGAGAAGAGGCAGCTGTGTGGTATCCATGAGGTAGTCGGATGAGCGGGGTTCGCACAGCACGGGTTTTAGTCCCGCTTCGCGAATGGCGAGTATGGTGGCAATGTAGGTGTTTGCAGGAACGATGACTTCGTCGTCGTCTTTCCATTCCAGCAGGCGCTTGTAGCTTCTGAGTATGAGCACGAGTGCTTCAAGACCATTGCCCACTCCGATGCAGTAGTCCGTGCCGCAATAGGCAGCAAAGTGTTTTTCGAAATCCTTCACCTCGTCGCCCAGCAAATAGCGGCCGCTGCGGGTGACACGTTCTACAACCTCGCCCAAACGGGGCTGGAAACGATCGTTGATGGCTTTGAGGTTGAGATAGGGAATGCGCTTCTCCTCCTCATCCTCCTTCTGAGGACTGAGCGCTGCCAGGTCAGCACGGTCGAGGCGGAGCTCGTAGGCATCGTAGCATACGCCGCGACCTCCAAATCCTTCTTTTTGGAAGATGAGTCCTTCGTTGAGTTTGCGTCCTCCTTCTTCAGTGGAAATGCCGAAATCAAAGAAGGGCACATTCTTGTACCGCACGTTGATGAGGTGCTTGAAGATGAGATCGAGTGCTCCCAACTCCCTGCCTTCTTCGCCTGCTGCGATGTACTGGACGTGAGCAACGGTCTTGGTTTCAAAGACGATGACTCCTGCCAGTATGTTCCCTTCACGGCGTGCCACGTAGAGTTTTATGTCCTTAGGAAATCGTTCCATGAGGAGTTGCATCTCTTCTACACTGTGAACGGGCTTGGCGTGGTGGTGTGTTTGCAACACATCGGTGAGGATTTGCCAATACTCGACGAGACAAGACCAATCTCCTTCGGGCATACGCTCAATGTAGATATCGTTTTCGACTGCCTTTTTTGCCTTGCGGATGCGCAGTGTGCGCATTTTCATGGGGTTTGCCATGCTCACTGTTGTGCTGATGCTGCGCTGACGCAGTTTCGCTCCTGCACGCCAGAGGGCATAGAGCTCTTCAGCGTTGGGATAGGTGGCATATATATAAGGTATAGGTTTGATGAGAACATATCGAGCCATATACATGCGATCGTAGTATCTCAGGATGGCTTGATAGAGTTCCAACACCTCTTTTTGCGTGGCGTCTTCAGACACGATGAGACCGCCGTAGGTGAGGCCTTGATGGGAATAGACCTTGCGCTCTTGCTCCACCCAATTGGCAGGAAAAACGGCTTTCAGACCCTCCAGACGGGGCATGCTTTCCTTTTCATCTTCGGTGAGTACGTCGTCATCGTACACCATCAGAGAACAATCCATGAAACGGTCGCCATGATAATCCATGAAACCTCGTTCCAGGAGGAAGGTGCCGTTCTTGGAGTTTCTGACGAATTGATTCCAAACATCAGCTAAATTGATGGAATATGGGATTATTGTCATAAGTGAGTTGCGAAAAATTATCAGTCAAATTCGAGTTTTAACGCTTCTTTCAGCATGCCTAAACAATTGTTGTGCTCGACCATCTGTTTGTAGATTTCTGGTTTGCTGAAGATACTGCGCGCTTGCTCAATTTGCGCTACTTCGATGCTGCAACTGATTTCTGGGTTGTTGAAGAGTTGGCGAAAATGGTTGAGAATGGTTGGGAGTATGTTTGAGAACGACTCTTTAACCTGCTCGTTGTTGACCGAAAAACTGAAACTCATGTTGTCTTTGATATTCAGTTTCATATCTACCATTCGTTGAGCTAAAGCTTTATGCTCTATGGGAAGGCGTGCTGCCACTTCATTCCAACAGAGGATGGCTTCATGCTCGGTGATGGGACGAGCCGGAAGTTCGTTTTTGACGATAGGCGTCGAACGAGACGTTTTGCATTCTTCCACCCCTTCTGTTTGGCGCATGAGGCTGGGACCAAATGCACCCATTCTGAAGGTGCGGAGCTTGGGTGCAGAGTGAGTGGGTTGGACTGACGTTTCTGTCTGTGTAGTGGATGTGTTCCCAGCAGGTGGGTTGGTAGCGGGTGCTACTACTTGCTGGACAGAAGACGGGGTGTTGGTAGCCGAGCTTGTGTTCACAGAGGCTACCGTCTGTTGTTGAGCAGTTACCTTCTGCTCAACGTCGAACAATGGTTTCAGTGTCTTGGGGCGACGCCCCGCACTGTCGTCGTCTGTTGCGGCTTGGATGAGGCAGATCTCTACCTGCAAACGTTTATTGCGACTGGTGCGATAGTTCTGGTCGCACTCGTTACACAGACGGATGGTGCGATAGAGGAAGCGTGATTCGCATCTGCTTGCTTGCTCCTGGTAGCGCCCTTTCATGTTGTCGCTTACCTCAAGGAGCGACAGCGTCTGCTCGTCGCGGCTGACCATCAAGTCGCGCAGGTGGGATGCGAGACCGCCAATGAATATGCCGGGGTCAAAGCCTTTTTGGATGACCTCGTTGAGCAGAAGCATGCAGGGTTCTACTTCGTGCTTGAGAAAATGGTCGACAAGGCGGAAATAGTATTCGCTATCAAGCACGTTGAGGCTCTCAAGGGTTTTCTGGTAGGTGACCTCTCCCCCAGTGAAACTTACCATTTGGTCAAAGATGGATAAGGCGTCTCGCATACCACCATCTGCTTTCTGGGCAATGAGGTTAAGGCTTTCGTCGTCTACGACATAGCCTTCTTTCTCTGCCACATGACGCAGGTGGTCGATGGTGTTTTGCAGCGTCATACGTGCAAAATCATAGACTTGGCATCGTGAGAGGATGGTGGGAAGAATCTTATGCTTCTCGGTGGTGGCCATCACAAAAATGACGTAGGAGGGCGGCTCCTCGAGGGTTTTCAGAAAGGCATTGAAGGCAGACGTTGAGAGCATGTGCACCTCGTCGATAATGAATACCTTGTAGCGCCCTGTCTGAGGGGGGATCAGCACCTGTTGGATGAGTTCGCGGATGTCTTCAACCGAGTTGTTGGAGGCGGCATCCAACTCGTGGATGTTCATGGAACGTCCTTCATCAAATGCACGGCATGACTCGCACTCGTTGCAGGCTTCACCATCAGGTCGCGGATTGGTGCAGTTAATCGTCTTGGCAAAAATACGCGCACAGGTTGTCTTGCCGACGCCTCGTGGACCACAAAACAGATAGGCATGCGCCAACTTGCCTGTCCTAATGGCATTGAGCAATGTGGTCGTGAGCGCACGCTGACCAACAACGGTGTCAAATGTGGCTGGACGATACTTTCTGGCAGAAACTATATATTCTTCCATAAATTCATTGTATTTATGTTGTTTCTAAATCGTTAACACACCTCTAAAGAGATGGGGTTGAAGATATGATTTTGTTACTAAATGCAAAAATACAAAAAAAAACCTATTCATGCGCTATTTATAGCAAAAAAAAACGTATCTTTGTGCTCCGAATACAATAATAAGCATCTTTTTTTCGTATGAGCAAATTCATTTCTGTATTAGACTTTCTAAGGGCCCACAAGTGCTGGGTCGTGGTGGTCCTATGCGCGCTTTTTGTGGGTTTTCTCGATGGGAACAGCCTCTGGGAACGGCACTACCGCTGGGAATCCATAGAAACCCTTAAACGTGAAATTGGTGAACTGCAAATCAGTTATGAGGAGAATTCTAAAAAACTCGAAAAGCTTAACAAGGACAATGCAGAAGTGGAACGAGTAGCCCGTGAAAGATACTATATGACGCGCTATGATGAAGATCTTTTCATCATCAAACAGGAAGGAAGTGAGAAACATGGTGCCGTAGTCAATCAAGTGGATACGAATGAAGAAGAGCCAGAGGTTTAATTTTTTTATCTTTTCGCATGAAACAACTCAATAAATGGCAGAATGCCCTCTTCCGAACGAGTGCAATTGCCTTAGTCGTCGGTCTTGCCTTGCATCTTTTCATGTCGCTTGCAGGAACACTTATCTATGCTGTTGGCATTCTCGGTTTCTCTTCCATGCAGATGCTGACGACCTATAATGGGACTTCTATCACATTGAAAAGGCTCAGACACCAGCAAGTACTTAGTGATTTTCTTTTCCTCCTTTCTGCTGCCGCCATGGTGGCGCAGGAGTTTAATTTCGGACCCTCTTGGGCTCATGGAAATGTTTGGACACTGCTGCTCGTTATCTGCTGTGTGCTACAACTCTATACTGCTTTTCGCATCCCCAATGAACTGGAAAAGGAGAAATCAAAAATTGCTCCCTTTTTCTTTTTACCGCTTCTCCTCCCAGTCTTTAGCTCCTGCCAGACACAGTATCAGATTGAAGGATCTACAAACATTGGATATTTAGAAGGAAAAAAGCTCTATCTCAACGGATTCAATGTAGACTCCATGATAACGCTGGACTCGTGCACGGTGCAGCACGGACGCATTCAGTTCAGTGGTGCACTTGATTCCACACAGATGGTGAGCATCTTCCTTCAAAGCGAGAGTTTGATGCCTTTGGTTCTGGAGGAAGGAATAATTAACCTGGTCATTGACGATGTGAATCAAGAAGCAACAGGCACTCCACTCAACGACACGCTTACGAGTTTCATACGCGAAAAGTTGCGTTTAGATACACAAATGAGTGAGTTGCCAAGAATGGAGAGTAAACTCATCATGGATGGTGTGCCTGAATACGAAAGAGAAAGAATCTTGATTGCCGAATCGGAAAAGCTGATAGCTGATCATGACCGACTTGTTACGTCGTTCGTTGTCAGACACAGTGACAATGTGCTCGGACCTGGCGTGTTCATGATTCTCACGAGTGGATTTACAACTCCGCAGTTGACACCACAAATTGAAGAAATTATGTTTCGAGCTAAACCGTATCTTAAAGAGCATCCTTATGTGAAACAGTTTATGGAGGAGGCGAAGATAAATTCGGAGAAAATACATACAGGAGCTGAATAAAAACCATGACAGAACAAGATGAGATACTGAGTCTACGGACTGAACTTCATGAGCACAACAGACGCTATTATGTGCTTCATCAACCTATCATCTCGGACCAAAAATTTGATGAGATGATGCGCCGTTTGCAGGATTTGGAAAAAATGCATCCTGAACTTGATGACCCAAATAGCCCTTCTGTTCGCGTGGGAAGCGACTTGTCCGATGACTTCAAAACGATCAAGCACAAAAGGCCAATGTTATCATTGGCGAACACCTACAACGAACAGGAGGTCATAGACTTCTACAATAGAATTAAAGAAGGACTCAAAGGTGAGCCTTTTCAAATATGCTGCGAAATGAAGTTTGATGGTTTGAGCATTTCACTGCACTATGAGAAAGGCTGTCTGACCCGAGCTGTAACACGTGGCGACGGTGTTCAAGGAGATGACGTGACAAACAACGTGCGCACCATACGCACAATCCCACTTGTGCTGCCACCAGATCTTGATTACCCCGATGAATTTGAGATTCGTGGTGAGGTCATCATGCCATTTGCTGTGTTTGAGGCACTCAACAAAGAACGCTTGAGCAGAGGAGAACAGCCTTTTGCAAACCCACGCAATGCGGCTTCTGGCACACTGAAGAATAAAGACGCAAGAGTTGTGGCGTCAAGAGGACTTGATGCTTACCTCTATTATTTACTCTCTGACGAACTCCCATTCTCGGAACATAATAAGAATCTTGAAAAAGCTCGCCAATGGGGGTTTCAGGTATCTACTGCTACTACACTGGCAAATAACCCTGAGGAGATTATGCACTTCATCAAACAATGGGATGAACAACGGCATGACCTTCCTTATGCAACGGATGGCATCGTTTTGAAGGTGAATTCTCTCGACCAACAGAGGTCACTGGGTCTGACTGCCAAGAACCCAAGGTGGGCGATAGCATATAAGTTTCAAGCAGAGCAGGTGAGTACACCATTGCGTGAGGTTACGTTTCAGGTGGGCAGAACAGGAGTCGTTACTCCCGTGGCAAATATGGATCCTGTTTTGCTGGCAGGCACTACGGTGCGACGCGCAACATTGCACAATGCTGACGTGATGAATGCGCTCGACTTGCACATTGGGGATAATGTCTTGGTTGAGAAAGGTGGAGAGATTATTCCAAAAATTATTGCTGTTGACAAAAGCAACCTTCCACTTCAAAGAGGACCGCGAGTTGCATTCCCTACTCATTGCCCTGTGTGCGGCACAGAATTAGTGAAGAATGAAGACGAAGCTGCGACCTATTGTCCGAACGATCAGTGCAGACCGCAACTACTGGGACGCATAGAACACTTCATTTCGCGCAAGGCAATGAACATAGATTCTCTCGGACCGGAGATGGTGGACAGATATTTTTCATCCGGAAAGATACACGATCCTGCCGACCTCTATTACCTTACCTACGAGATACTCTGTCCGCCCGCTTATGACCTTTTTGGCGTGCCTATTCCGGACAATCGTGATCATTTGCTCGAAAAAAAGATTTTGCAAGGTATTCAAGCAAGCAAGTCTGTACCTTTTGAACGTGTCCTTTTCGCGTTAGGCATTCGATTTGTAGGAGAAATAGCTGCCAAAATCTTAGCCCGAAACTTTAAGAACATTGATAATCTTAAATCGGCTACTGTCGAACAACTGCTGGAGTTGAACGGCATTGGCTTGGTGATTGCGCAAAGCGTTATCAATTTCCTCAATGATGAAGCAAATCTGCAATTCATCCAACGACTGCGCGAAGCGGGCTTGAAATTTGAACTATCTGAACAAAGCCAAGTTGAACAAAGCGATAGGTTAAAAGGTAAAAATATTGTGATAAGCGGCGTGTTTCAACAACATTCACGAGACGAATACAAAACAATCATTGAGCAACACGGTGGAAAAAATGTAGGTAGCATTTCGGCTAAGACTTCTTTCCTGCTGGCTGGCAACAATATGGGACCTGCAAAACTGGAAAAAGCAGCAAAACTTAATATTCTTATCCTCTCAGAAGACGATTTTCTTCAACTATTGCAATAAATATCTTACAACATTGCGCATATTTCGACAAAATTGTGTAATTTTGCACTGATTTTGCAAAAAACCACTAACACAAACATGGCAATAAATAAATTTCGCGGGCTTGGCGTCGCACTTATCACACCTTTTACAGAAACTGGCGATATCGATTACGATGCTTTGATACGCCTGCTCGAATTTCAGATTACTCACGGCGCTGACTTCATTTGCCTCTTGGGTACAACAGCCGAAACACCTACGTTAACACAAGAAGAAAAAGCAAAAATTCGTCAAATTGTCGTGTCGAGAGTTTCTGGACGCGTTCCTCTCTTGATGGGCTGTGGAGGAAATTGCACCTCCGCAGTGATTCGTGAACTCCAAACAACTGACTTGACTGGTATTGATGGAATCCTGAGTGTTTGTCCGATGTATAACAAACCATCACAGGAAGGACTCTATCAGCATTTCCGTGCCATAGCCCAAGCATCGCCTGTCCCCGTGGTTCTATATAATGTGCCAGGAAGAACGGGTGTTAATATGACTGCAGAGACAACCCTCCGCCTGGCTAATGATTGCACAAATGTGGTTGCTATTAAAGAAGCAAGTGGAAATATTACGCAAATGGATGACATCATCAAAAACAAACCTGCTCATTTCGATGTCATCAGCGGTGACGACGGCATAACTTTCCCACTCATTACACTCGGTGCAGTTGGTGTTATCTCTGTGATTGGCAATGCGCTCCCTGCCGAATTCTCTCGCATGGTCAGACTGGCTCTTCGTGGCGAATATGACCCTGCTCTGAAAATTCACCACAAATTCACGGAACTCTTCAAACTCCTATTTGTTGATGGAAACCCTGCCGGCGTCAAGGCAATGCTCCATTCTATGGGCGTCATCGAAAACCAGTTGCGATTGCCACTTGTACCGACTACCCTCAACACAATGGAAAAGATCTCACAAATTGTGCATGATCTGGGTATTAAGTATTGATTGCAAAGAAAGTCCTTATCCTTTCATGATTTCTAATTTTGAATTCTGAATGTTGAATTCTGATACTATATGCGCCCCTGCCACAGCTGTCGGGGGGGCTATTGCTGTAATACGCATATCTGGCACTTTTGCGGTGTCCATTGCAAACAAAATATTTTCGAAAGAGATTGGTGATGCAAAAGGATACTCCGTACATTATGGTGAGTTAATAGATAATAGGGATTATCTGACAGATCAGGATTCGGGTCATAGAGATCCTGTTATAGACGATGTCTTACTTACTGTGTTTCGCGCACCACATTCATACACTGGGGAGGATGCTGTGGAAATATCTTGTCACGGGTCGTCATATATCATACAAACGGTACTTGATTTGCTTATCAGAAATGGGGCAAGAATGGCTCGACCAGGAGAGTTCACCCAACGCGCTTTCTTGTCTGGTCGTCTCGACCTAACACAAGCGGAGGCCGTTTCTGATTTAATTGCATCACAAAGTAAAGCTGCTCATCAGATTGCCATCAATCAAATGAGAGGCAACATCAGTAACAAACTGTCAGAACTCAGAAATCAATTGCTCACGATTACATCTCTGCTCGAATTGGAACTTGATTTCAGCGAAGAAAATGTTGAATTTGCGGATAGACAGCAGCTTCATAGTCTCACAAAAGCAACACACGAGGAGATTAAACGTTTGAGCAGTTCATTCAAATCTGGCAATGCCATCAAGAATGGTATTCCTGTTGCTATTATAGGTTCGCCAAATGTTGGAAAATCAACTTTATTAAATCGACTTTTAGATGATGACAAAGCCATTGTAAGCGATATTGAGGGAACAACGCGCGATCTCATTGAAGACACTATTACAATCAACGGATTTCATTTTCGATTCATCGACACTGCCGGAATTAGAAAGACATATGATACCATTGAGCAACTCGGTATCGAACGCTCACTTTCGACAGCAAAAAAAGCACAGATCATCATCCTCCTCACAGAACCCAATGTGCCATATCCAGAGCTTGAATTTTGCAAGGAACAAAAAGTCATTTATGTCATGAACAAAGTTGACATGAATGAAGTGGGTGATAACGTTGCAAAAAAATGCTTTTTCCCTTGTTTGCACATTTCTGCTCTTCACAACGTAGGTATTGAATTGCTTCAACAAAGACTTCTCGATCATGCAAAGAGTCTTTATAATGGCATGAATAACGATGAAGTACTCATTAACAATATAAGACATAAGGAAGCACTCGACCTTGCCTCGTCCGACCTATCACGCGCACTGTCTTCAATCGAGAACCGCAATTCTGGCGACATGATTGCAGAAGACCTTCGCCTCTGCCTCTCCCATCTATCCACCATCCTTGGCACAGAAATTACTTCCGAAGAGGTTCTCATCAATATCTTCAAGAATTTCTGTATTGGAAAATAACATTCTGCATCGGCAAGTAGCCCTGTTTGAACAAACTTGAACATTTCGGAACATTTATGAATAAGTGCCTCATTTTGAGGCACTTTTGTTTTTTAACACTTTGAAC
>JAGHUD010000073.1 GCA_018065005.1 Candidatus Physcousia equi | reverse complement strand
CATAGCCACATGGCCACAGAATGCCGAAGGCTACAACCGCCGCAGCACCGTACTCATGGACATGCTGCGCTTTGACGAAGCAGACAGCGACCTCAAGCAGTACCTCGCTCTTGCCACCGACAAGGAGACGGCGCACTACAACACTGCACAAGCCATCTTCAACAAGTTGCAGCTACAGGCTGATGCGCCCTACGACAAGTGGAACTACGACCTGGTGCTCAGCCACATAGAGCAGGCAAAAGGTAACCGTGCCCAGATGCTCAAGGCACAGGTCTTCGTAGCCATGAACAACTTCGACGGTGCCCTCGGCATCTACGACTCGTTCCTTGCCGTCGATACGCTCCGCACACCAGAAATCTACTACGCACAGAGCCAGTGCCGCGAGATGCGTGGCGACAGCCTGCCACTCATCATCGAACCGTTGGATTCTGCTATCGCCATGTTTGGTAATCCTACACCAAAGGAGGCAGCGAGCTTTGTGCTTCGCCGCGGACAACTCCTCGCCAACAACGGTAAATACCGCGAAGCCGTGCTGGAATACAACCGCTACTGCTACCTCATGAACAACAAGGTGAACGCCGCCTTCTACTACGACCGTTCGCAGATTGAGGTCAATGCCCGTATGTATCAGCAGGCGCTTGACGACATCATCCTTGCCGTAAGCGCTGCGCCAAACAACGCCCTCTACCGCATCGAGAAGGCAGCCATCTGCCTGCGTGTCAACATGCTCGACGAGTGCATCGAGGCGTGCCGTTACGTCACCGAGCGCACCGACCGTTTCCCCGATGCCTTCCGCCTGCTTGGCTATGCCCTCCTGCAACAGGGAGACAAGGACGGAGCACTCCTCAACCTGAACAAGGCTGTGGAACTGGGAGATAAAGCAGCACAGGAAATCATTGACACGTATATAAAGAAGTGAAAAGTGAAAAGTGAAAAGTGAAAAAGTATAAAGTGAAAAATAAAAAGCACGAAAAAGACATTGCATTTTCCCTATTTAATGCCCTATTTAGTCTGTAAATATAATTTTTCACTTTTCACTCTTCACTTTTCACTCAAAATCATTACCTTTGCAGCATGGAACAACACAATCAGATAGACATTGACCGAATCCTGCACGACAAACTGGGCTCAAAAGCAAAATTTGTGCCCCGCTTTGTTACGTCATGGCTCAAGAAGATTCTACATCAGGACGAGAACAACAACTTCCTGAACGGACGCTGCAAGGGCAAGATGGGCAAGGACTTTCTCGACGAGTGTGTAAGTTACCTTGAGATGAACATCACGCTGCAGACCAACATCGACGGCGTCATCACCCCGGGTCTCGATGCCCTGCCAAGCAACGAAGGCGGACGCTGGTTCACCATCGTGAGCAACCATCCGCTGGGTGGCGAGGACGGCGTGGCACTTGGCAGCATCGTCTGCGGCAAGTGGGACAGCAAGATGGTATATCTCGTCAACGACGTGCTCATGAACCTCGAAGGTCTG
Organism: Candidatus Physcousia equi; assembly: GCA_018065005.1. Taxonomy (GTDB): domain Bacteria; phylum Bacteroidota; class Bacteroidia; order Bacteroidales; family Bacteroidaceae; genus Physcousia; species Physcousia equi. Next base: position 1,500 of record JAGHUD010000073.1, on the reverse strand, counting down.
GCTCCTGTCTGTGTGCCAATCAACAAGACAGGCGGACAGGCACGCAACTTCCCCAAGATGGTGGAGGCAGCCTTTCAGGCAGAAAAGAACGTAGTGATGTTTCCCGCCGGTCTCTGCTCACGCAAGCGCGACGACGGCACCATCCGCGACCTGCAGTGGAAGAAGACCTTCATCACCAAATCAGTAGAATACAAGCGCGACGTCATCCCTGTCCACCTCTCCGGGCAGAACTCCGACCGCTTCTACAACATAGCACGCTTCTGCCAGAAGCATAAACTCCCCAACTTTGCCATGCTCTTCCTCGTAGATGAGATGTACAAGAACGTAGGCAAGGACTTCACCGTAACCTTTGGCAAGCCAATCCCATGGCAGACGTTCGACAAGTCGAAGTCGGCAACGGAATGGGCTCAGTGGGTACAGGACATCGTATATAAACTCTAAACAATGGAACAAAAGATTATTGACCCGATACCAGTCAATGTGCTGCTCTCGGAACTAACGCCCGACAAGCAGCTTCGCATCACAAGCAAGGCAGGCAACGAGATATACATCGTCACCTGGCAGGACTCTCCGAACGTCGTTCGCGAGATAGGACGTCTGCGCGAGATAGCCTTCCGCGAGGCAGGCGGCGGCACTGGTCTCGACTGCGACCTCGACGAGTTCGACACCATGGAAAACTGCTACAAGCAGCTCATCGTATGGGATCCAAAGGACCAGAAGATCATCGGTGGCTACCGCTACATCCTCGGTCCCGACATCCAGTTCGACGAGGCTGGTCAGCCTATTCTGGCAACGAGCCACATGTTCCATTTCTCCGACAAGTTCATAAAGGAGTATCTCCCCTACACCATCGAGCTGGGACGCTCGTTTGTGACCGTTGAGTACCAGTCAACACGTGCCGGTGCAAAGGCAATCTTTGCCCTCGACAACCTGTGGGACGGTCTCGGCGCCCTCGCTGTGCTCATGCCAAACTGCCGCTACTTCTTCGGCAAGATGACCATGTACCCAAGCTACAACCGCCGTGGACGCGACATGATTCTCTACTTCCTCAACAAGCACTTCGGCGACAGGGAGAACCTCGTCATACCAACCAAGCCACTCACCATCGAGCACGACCCAGCCGAGTTTGCGCGTATGTTCAACGAGACAGAGTTCCGCGACGACTACAAGGTCCTGAACCGCGAGGTGCGCGCCCTGGGCTACAACATTCCACCGCTCGTCAACGCCTACATGTGCCTATCGCCAACCATGAAGATGTTTGGCACAGCCATCAACTACGGCTTCGGCGACGTGGAGGAGACGGGCATCCTCATTGCCATCAACGAGATCTACGACGAGAAGCGCATCCGCTACATCGACAACTTTGCCAAGGAGCATCCTGAGCTTATCGACATCGCCTTCACAGCCAAAGGCACCAACTTCCTTTCGCCAGTGACAAGGCGCAAACCATAATCCCTAAGACAATATCATGCACATTATATATAATATAAGGATATACAC
>JAGHUD010000042.1 GCA_018065005.1 Candidatus Physcousia equi | reverse complement strand
CCTACGACATCGAGATAAACAAGCTCTTCCCCGACATCACGGTGTGCGGCATTGCCTGCCCCATGTGGGTGCAACTCGTCGAGAGTGGTGAGACCGACACGTCCGGTGCCGACTATTTTGTAGAGAAGCGAGTCAACGAACTTCTCGAGACTGACCCCCTCATCGATGCCGTCATCCTTGGTTGCACCCACTATCCGCTGCTCCTCGACAAGATAGAGCGCTACATGCCTCTCGGCGTCACCATCATCTCCCAGGGCGAATATGTGGCGCGCAGCCTCCAAGACTATCTCCGTCGGCACAGCAACATTGAAGCGCGCCTCTCGCATGGTGCCACAACACGTTTCCTCACCACCGAGGAGCCTGCTCTCTTCTCCCTCAACGCCTCCCACTTTCTCGGCGAGTCGCTGATAGAAGCCTCCCGCATCACACTTTAATATGTATACGACGAGTGCCCGACTATATAAGTCCCTAATGAGATAAATATCTGCGACAACTGATTTCTACAGCTACATTCAAACGATATTTCAATTTTTAGCGGACAACAATACATCTCTTTCTCTTTGATTACCGGACGAAACCAAGACAAAGCTCGCTCTTGGTTTTTTTGGGGTGTCTTTTTGTGCTGAAAAAATAAATTTTTGCTATCTTTTTGCTTATTTGCTTTTTGCTCTGGAGAAGTAGCTAAAAGAGAAAATAAATGCGTTTTTCAACAAAAAATGAGCTGCTGCAGCAGCTCATTTTTTTTTCTGCTCGAGAAACTTTCAGTTTCTGCAGCAGAAATCGGTAGTTTCTGCAGCAGAACTTTTCTGTTTCACGGGCGCCAAAACCGTACAAAACGATAGTAAATTCTGGGTAATGGGGTGTGTGTTGATTCCTAAGTAACTGAAAATCAATATTTGTATTTTGCTAATAAAGGTAAAAAAAAGCACGGCGAGCAGCTCTGTTCTGCTCGCCGTGCTCCTTCTCGTGGCTTGTACGAAAATCAAAATGAAAGCAAAAAGCCGAAATTTATGTAACAAATGTCATTTCTTGTTTCTTGGAAAGGATGCCTGCCCCCCTCTGCTTCACCGCTCCAAGGGAACGGTTACAGATGGAGCAGTCATCCTATCAGACCTTTATAAAAATATTGAGGCGTTTCATCGCCACGAGGATGAGATAGATGACTATTGCCTGGCCTATTGTTATGAGGCAGGGATAGAAGTCTCCTATGTACTGCTGGAGACCATAGAAGAGACTCTGAGGAATGCTCCTAAAGTTGATCATCTCCTCCATAGTGTAGGCTGCCAGCGAGTTGAGACCGTAGGTGCGCAGAAAGTCAAGGCCGAAGGTGTAGTGGCGACAATCGTAGAACCAGAAAAATGCCCCCATAAGCAGGAAACTATAACCAGCTGCCACCACGACCATGCTACTGGTCCAGATACGCTTGATGACGGGCATCTCAATGTTCCAGATCCAGCCGATGATGGTCAATACTATGCCAGCAGCAAGGAGAAGGAGCAACTTTCGGCGTTGGTTGCTCTGCGACCGGCATATAGTGCCACTCAATAAACCAAATACAGATGTGGCACCAAAGGTGAGGGAAGACAAAATCCAGGTGTTCGTGTACCCTGGAGCAAATGCCACTGTGCCATCTTCCAGCACGGTTGCGCCATCGCGGAATCGTCCGAGCACCACGCGGTCGATGAGTTCGGCAAGATTGTCAGCCTTGCCGTAAAGTCCACCTCCAAATCCGTCAATGGTAATCAGTTCCATTGCTCCCCAATAGGACAGCAGCAGACCGATGCAGCACGCAAGCTGTGTGCGCCAACCTGTGAACATATAAAGCACAGCAGCAATGGCATAACCCACTGCGATGCTTTGGAGCGTGTTGGTGAATATGTAGATGTGCTCTGGATCTAATGAGCGCAGATTTCCCTGAATGATGGCACCCAGCAGCCACAGCAGTGCCACACGGCGGAGGAGTCGTTTGAAAAAATCGCCATACTGCCTTTCACGTTTGTAGCGAGCCATTGAGAATGGGATGCTTGCTGCACTCATAAACATGAACAGCGGCATAATCAAATCCCACAGTGTGAGTCCCTCCCATTCCTCGTGCCTGAGAAGGTGGGAGAGAGGGTCAAAGACCCAGTCGAGGCAGCCGTTGGGCACTCCGTTGCAGAACGTGAGCAGAATAGGCCCCAGGGCCACAAGAAAGAACAAGTTGAAGCCACGGAGGGCATCCAGCGATGTTAAGCGCTTTTGGGTGTTGTTGGTTTTGGTGTTCATAGCAAAGGTTTAAAATATTCATAGAAGCATCCGCGAAGTGGGCTGCCATGAGGTTGCAAAGTTACGAATAAACTACGACATCCACCAACGCTTTTGGTTTTTTTTTTGTTAAAAATGACAAACTTGCGCTCCTTCGTTTTCCGATGAAAAAGGCAAGAAGGAGCGCAAGTATGGGTCGGGGAGGAAATGGAAGTAAAGTCTACTTCTTCACCTCCAATGGGGCATCCGCACTATGGGCAGAAAATTCAGGAGCGTAGAGACACTGGATGGTTGCCGTGCCCGTGGTGTAGTGTCCCGGATGCTCCACGAGGACGTCTTCCTCGATGACGTAGGTGCCGCGTGGCAGTCGGTCGAAGAAGAACTCGGTGGAAGCATCCTTGACGGCACGGTAGTAGCCAATGCCATTGTCCCATTCGTAGCCAGAGAGCTGATCGGCAGGTTCGCAGGCGGCACTGCGTGGAGCGTGCACGCAGACGTACTCAAAGTCGCGCTCAGCGGTGATGATATAGCGCACGTGGAGTCGGTCGCCCATGCTTGCCGTTTGCAGGGGGTCTTGTTGTGTGCTGGTGTTGCTCCATTGTTGTTCGATGAGGAGGTCGCCCTTGTCGGTGGCATTGAGACTGGCAATGGGGGCAAGGTATTGTGCGTAGATGCCACCCCAGCTCTCGCCGGTGGTCTTCTTGTTGAGGGTGAGCGATGAGACGCTGCCCAGGTCGTCGATGTTGTAGCGCTGTCGTGCATAGCCGAGCGAAGCGGTCTCTGTCGGGAGGGTGCGTTTGCCTTGGCGTGTGGACAGTGAGAGTTGGTCTGTTGCCACCTCATGAGTGCTCTTGTTGTTGAGCAGGAGTGCATAGACGGCATTGGCTGTGTTCATGGGGGTACCCCATTCAGTGGTGCGTTTCTGGCGCAGCAGCCAGCGTCGCATCCCTTCGAGGCGCGTGTCGTCGGGCGTGAGTTCGGCGAGAGCCTCCATCACCTGCACGTGGATGTGTTGTTTGCGGTCGACGCTGTAGAAGCTACCTTGCGGAAATTCGAAATAGGTGAGTCCCTCCTCGTTGGTCACGAGATAGTCCTTGACGCTCTCCAGATACTTCTGCGCATCCTTCTGGTGGCCTGCCTTCTGCAGTACGATGGCAGCCAGTGCACGGTCTTCGATGCCGAAGCGTTCTGGGTGTTTGCGCAGTTGTCGGCAGAGCGAGTCAGCATTGTGCTTGTCTTCTTTGCTGAAGGCGACCTGTCCCTGATAGAGGACATAGAGATAGCGCAGCGAAGAGGTGCTGAGCCATGTTGGGCGGTCCGTTCGGATGAAGTCGATGGCGCGGTTGAGCACCTGGTTGTTGGTCTCGCCACCCATCTTCTTGAGGCGCACGAGCAGGTAAGCCACCTCTCGCGTGAGATAGTAGTTGCTCTTCATGCCGGGATACCAGGCGAAGCCGCCGTCAGCGTTCTGCTGTTGCAGCATCTTGTCCATGTAGGCCTTCTGGAGGCTCTGCTGTGTGGCAGGGTCGAAGAGCGAAGCGATGCGTGCGATGCGCTCCGTCTCCTTTTCTGATTCTGCAATCCAGGGAGTCTCTTCGAGCACGATGTTCTTGAGGTCTTCGTTTTCGAGCAGTTTGCTCTGCTGTGCCACGCCCTCCGTGCGCAGGTCGTTGAGGGCGGTGCGAATGCGTGGATGCTGCTCGGCTAAGCATGAGGCAACGGAACCACTGTAGTAGGCAGTAGCGAGTGAGAGCACGTCGTTGCTGTTGGGCCAGGCGAGGGTGGGCAGTGCCTGCACGGCAAACCAAAGGGGCTGGGCAGCGTATTCGATGGTGAGTTGTCGGTTGGTGGCACCCTTCACCTGGAAGAGCTTGTCGAGGGGCTCGGTGTAGGCTCCCGGTTTGGTGTAGGTGAGGGCGCGTGAGTCGAGCGTCCACTGCTTGTTGGAGAGTACGGGCAGATAGCGTTGCTCGCCATCGCTGCAACTGCTGCCTTCAGCCACCCATCGCACGATGAGCATGTTAGCATCTTCGGGCACGAGGAAGGGCACCCAGAATGTGGTGTCGCTGTTGGCGCGCATGTCGAAGTCAAGACGTTGGTGGAGCAGCACCTTCTCGTTCTGTGCGTTGAGGATGGTCATGATGGCGCGTCCTCTCTGTGGTGTCTCGCTGATGTTGTAGATGGCAGCAGAGAGTTGGGTGCGGTCGCCCTGGCGCAGGAAGCGTGGCAAGGCAGTCTGTGCCATCAGGTCTTTTTGGGCAATGGCTTTCTCGTCGAGCAGGGTGGTGAGCATGTCTTGCGTGTGGGCAAGACCCAGCAGGCGCCATGTGGTGAGGCTTTCGGGCAGTGTGAACTCGATGCCTACGCGTCCCTCCATGTCGGTGCGGAGCATGGGCAGGAAGAAGGCTGTCTCGCTGAAGTTTTCGCGCAGGGGCACAGCGGGATCCACCTTGTTGCTATCGTTGCCGAGGCTTTCTGTTGCGTCGTTGCTTTCTGTTGCGTCGTTGCTTTCTGTGCTCGTTTCGTCCATGCTCATCTCATTTGCCTTGGAAAGTGCAACTTCGCGCATGAGGGTGCGCATGGGCATGGCGCCACCCCCAATCATGTCGCCTCGCGTGCTGCTGCGCTTTCTTTGTTTGCGGGCAAGATAGCTGCCATAGGCGATGCGACTGAAGAGTTTGTTGTCGAAGTTTGAATAACTGAACGCGCGATCCTTATATTCTTTCGTCTCAAAGTGGTTTCTCATGGAGAGACTCGCCGACGAGAGATGGTTGCCCCAACGGGGTTGGAAGATGTGGTGCTGGAAGTCGTGGCTGAACGACCAGGTGTGACCGTAGATGGCATCGAGCGAGGCATCGTAGAGCGATGCCATGAGGTTGGCTGAGGCTGGTGTGCCGTCTGGTTTGTTGAGCTGCAACTGCCAGGTCTCCTTCTGTCCGGGCTGTAGGCGGTCGCGGAAGGTGATCCACTTGTGGGTGAGCTGTTTGTCGGGTGTGGCGAGATAGAGGAATTGCTCTTCCTCGTAGCGGCGTTCGCCTTGCACGATGAGTACATTGAACTTCAAGCCTTGCTCGAAACGTGCTTCATAGGGGATGTCGATGGTGAACAGGCTGTCGTTGATGTGGATGAGGCGCTCGTCCACAACCTCTCGATTGGAGCAGAGGGTATAGTAGAGCCATGCGTCGGTGTGCGAACCGACCTGTATGCGTGCGTTACGACGTGTCGAGAAGTGATCCTCGGGTGTGTAGCACCAGAGCACGGACTCGTCGGGCACGCGGGTGTCGTGCTGGCTGAATAGGGTGACCTCTGTCTGGTAGGTGGCTGTGTCGCCATGGGCGATGGCTGTCAGCTTCATCTGGTAGCGACCGGAGGGCGCGTTCTTCATGCTTGTTGGCACTACGCTACGTCCGCTGCGCTCCTGGCTCTCAAACACCAGCTTTTCGTTGCGGAGCAAGGCAATGTGGATGTCGGCATCCACGGGTTTTCCTGTCGAACTGACGAGATTGAGTGTCCACGGTTGCAGCTTGTCGCGGTCCACCTTGTTAGGAATCTCGGCGTAGAGCGAGAGGGGGCGCGAGCAGATGAAGGTGCTCATCTGTGCACTGTGTGTTTCGCCAGTGGGACTGGTCACGTCGAAGGTCATGCAAAGCATGTTGCCATAGCGAAGTTGGTAGGGTGAACGGTTGATGGGGACGCGCACGGCGAAGTGTCCCTCTTGGTCGGTCTGCACGGTGTCCACCACGGCTTCGTGTTCGCCTAAGGTGCGTGCCCACCACCAGAAGAAACCTTCGCGCCAGTGTTGTTTTGCCACCACAGTGCCACCGCGAACGGGCACTCCGCTGTAGGTCATGGCTCGTCCGGTGAGTGTGATGCTGTCGGCTGGCATCTGCAGTGCGGGGGCTTCGTCGCATGTCACCTCAAAGGTGGGGCGCTTGTATTCTTCCACGCGGAAAGTGGCGCGCTCGGTGTTGTTCACCATAATGTGGAAGAGTCCGGTGAGCCCCGTTGAGGGCAACTCAAAGTCTGCAGAGAAGACGCCCAATGAGTCGGTTTCGACCGACTGGGTGACTACGTTCTTGTAGTTGGCGTTGAGCACCTTGATTTCCAGCGACAAGCCTTGGCACACCAGCTCTTCCCATTGGTGACGGTCGTAGACCAATCCGCCGATGTGGAGGGTCTGCCCTGGGCGATAGATGCTGCGGTCGGTGTAGACGTGGATGTTTTGGCTGCGGTCGTTGTTGGCGTTATAGCTTGCATAGTCGTGCGACAGCGCGGTGGCGGGACAGCTGTTGTCGTCCTCCTTGTCGAGTTGCAGAAAGACGCCACGCAAGAAGGACCTTTGGCTCTTGCTCAACAACTCGTTGTCGATGGGGGGCGTTCCGTCGTGAGCACAGCGATTGCCCTTGCGGTCCACGATGGGCCAGCGCCAGTCGACGAAGCCTTCGGCGTTGGTGGTGAGGCGTGCTTCAATGGTGGTGTCCTGGTGGCTGATGGTGTAGAGTGTGATGCCGGCGTGGGCGATGGGGGCACCGGTCATGGCGTCGTTCACATAGATGCGTTTGTCGCCGTTTGGCAGTGAGAGGGTGGTGGGCAGGAGCCGTGTGGCGTTGAAGAAGGTGATGTTTGTCTTCACCTTCTCCTTCAGCCTCATGTCGGTGGTGGGCAACAGGGTGGCTACGTATTTTCCTGGAGCCGGTGCTGTCCACACGATGGTGTCATGGAAGCTCTCCCAGGGGTGGTGTTGGGCAAACGTGTGTTTGATGTTGTCGATGAGCGTTGCATGCTTGCGAATGTATGACAATCGCTTCTCGTTCTTGTCATAGTCGATTTTTTGGTAGGCATCTGTGTCGAAGTCTTTGTTCAGACGGTAGATGCTGACGCTTGCGTCGCTGACGTGCTGAGCGCTGACAGCCCACTGGTAGCGCTGTCCAGGGTAGGGACGTGGGCTGCCCATGTCGATGTGCAACTCGGGGCAGAGCAAGTGGTCGAGCTCTTGCTCTAATTCCGTCTTCCGATAGTAGCGGGGATAGCGCTTGAGGGCTTCGCGCAGCATGGCCACCGACAGAGAATCGTCTGTTGCGGTGTTGGCAAGGCGCAGGTAGACCTCAGCACAGAGGTCGAGGTCTTGATAGCGCTTGCGCAATGCTTCGAGTGAGTCCTTGCTGTGGTAGTCTCTGCTGTTGAGCGAGAGCAGCAAGGCTGCTTCGCGCTCACCCTTCCCTTGGTAGAAGTCGCGCAGATCGAGTTCTGAGGGAAGACTATCTCGATAGGTGTAGAGCAACTGCTTGGATGCGCGGTAGACCACCATCAGCATATCGTTGGCATAGTGCTTGTCGTGCTTGCCCCTTTCGAGCAGGGGTGCCCATTGGCTGATGTGCGCTGCATGCAGCAACTCCTTCTGCCGGAAGGCTTCTCGATAGTGGTGAGCCGAAGCTTGGTAGTAGTCGTCGCGGCTCCATCCTTTCATGACCTTGACAAGCGAGTCGCCTTGTGTGGGCAAGTGGCTTGCTTGCAACTGCGTCATGCGCATAAAGGCACTTGACGAGGTGGCTCCCTCGTAGTAGAGCTTGCCAAGCACGGCATGGGTCAAGGTCTGCTCCGTGGCGTCGGTGCATGCTGCGCAGCGTTGTTCCATGCGCATGATGTGGGCGTAGAGACTGTCGGGGTGCGTGGTGGTCTCTTCGACCATGTCGCTCAGCAGTCTTTTCAGCTCCGAAGCGGAACGTTTGGCAGCTTGCATGTAGAAGACTGAAAACAGAAGAAGAAGGCATGCAACGATTCTTTTCATAGGTGGTCTGGTGCGTTTTGTGGTTAGAGCATTTGAGGTTCTTGGTGAATATGTGCGTTGGCACGCTTGGGGTGCCTCATCGATCGGCTATCCTCTCAAATGGCTTGGAGCAGAGCCTTGAGGAAGGTCCAGAACTTGTCGACGCTTTCGATGTGGCAGCGCTCGTTGGGCGTGTGGGGAGAACGCAGCGTGGGACCGAAGCTCACGAGGTCCATCTTGGGATAGACGCCACCGATGATGCTGCATTCAAGACCAGCGTGGCACACTTCTACCTTGGCTTCCTCCTGGAACGTCTGTTTGTAGACGTCCACCATGGTGGCTACGATGGGAGAGTCAAAGTTGGGCTGCCAAGCGCCATACTGTCCACCATACTCCACCTTCATGCCTGCCATCGAGAAGCATGCTTCTTGCATCTCTTGGATGTATTCCATCATCGTTTCGTTGCTCGAACGTGCCAGGATGAGCACTTCTGCCTTGCCTTCCCCGATGTTCACTATGCCCAGGTTGCTGCTCGTCTCCACGACGCTGGGGATGCTGGGGATGTAGCGTAGCACGCCGTCGTGGCATGCCGTGAGGGCGTTCACGACGTTGTCCTGAATCTCTTGGGGGACGATGCCGACAGGCATCTCGCAAGGCTCGGCTGTCAAGGTGATACTGTCTTCTACTCCGCGATATTCGGCGGTGAAGACGTCCTTGCAGTACTGCACGAGTTCCTGCAAATCATTGATGTTCTCCTTGGGGACAGTCACTATCGCCTCTGCGGTGCGCGGAATGGCGTTGCGCATGTTGCCGCCTTTCCATGAGGCGAGGCAGGCGTCGTCATCCTGGATGGCTTGGCGCACGATGCGTGCCATCAGCTTGTTGGCATTGGCTCTGCCTTCGCAAATCTCCAGACCGCTATGGCCTCCTTTGAGGTCCTTAATCGTAATCTTCAGCGCAGCATCTCCTGTCTCGGGTGCTTGTTCCTTGTAGCCGAGCGTGGCGCTGATATTGACACCTCCCGCACTGCCGATGACGAACTCGCCCATCGTCTCGTTGTCGATGTTGAGCAGAATGTCGCCTTTGAGCGTGTCTGCCGAGAGGTGGTTCACGCCATACATGCAGGTCTCTTCATCGGCTGTGATAAGTGCTTCTAAGGGACCGTGCTCCAAATCCTTCGACTCCATGACAGCCATGATGGCTGCTACGCCCATGCCGTCGTCAGCTCCAAGCGTTGTGCCTTTGGCTTTCACCCATTCTCCGTCGATATAGGTCTCGATGGGGTCGGTCTCGAAGTTATGCTCACTCTCGTCGGTCTTTTGGGGCACCATGTCCATATGCGCTTGCAGCACTGCCGTCTTGTGGTTTTCGCGACCGGGGGTGGCGGGTTTGCGCATCACGATGTTCTCTGCATTGTCCTTCCAGGCTTCAATGCCGTGTTCCTTGGCCCATTGCAGCAAGAAGGATTGCACCTTGTCGAGATGACCGCTGGGGCGGGGCACTTGTGTGAGCAGATAGAAGTTCTTCCAGATAATCTGAGGATTGAGTTCTTGAATAGTCATAATGGTATGTGTTTTTTAGGTTCTGTTTCGTTTTGTCAGACTCAGTGCTATGCACGAATAGCCGCCAAGCAGTGCCACAAGGGCTGTCTGGATGGTGTGCACGATGAATACGTAGGCAACCGCATCGTCTTGACCGACACCGTAGAGAACGAGCACCGTCTTTACGGCAAAATGCCACGGACCGGCACCGTTGGGCGTGGGCACCAGAACGGCAAAGGTGCCTACGACGAATGCTACGAGTGCCACCTCGATGCCCAGCTCTTGGGTGTAGTCGAAGGCATAGAAGGTGAGGTAGAAGTGAAAGAAGTAACTTACCCAAATGCCGAGTGAGTAAAGCACGAAAAGCCAGCCGCGGCGGATGTGGCGTATGCTGGTCAGTCCATCGCGCAAGTCCTTGACCACGGCGCGTGTTCGCCGAAATATGTGGAGCTTGTGCGACATCCACCAACCGGCTACTACGATGAGCAGCAAGCATGCGGCTGTGACGAGATAGCCTGTTGTGGTGAACGCAGACAACTTGTCGCTGAGCGAAAGCCCTGTCTCATTGGCAATGCGTGTGAAGACCGGAATCTCCAGCAATACGGTCGCTGCACTGAGCATGAGGATGATGAAGATGTCGATGCAGCGCTCTGTCACCACGGTGCCCATGCTGCGACTGAAGGATACACCATCATAACGTTTCAAAACGGCGCAGCGCAGGAACTCACCCACGCGCGGCACAACGAGCGATGAGCCATAGCTCAGAAAGATGGAGTTGAGACATGTTTTCGAACGTGGATGCTCGCCCAGCGGTTCGAGGGCTTGTTTCCAGCGCAAACCGCGAAACACCTGTGCTGTCACACCAAAAGGAAGAGACAGTAGCATCCACGACCAATCCATCCCGCCCGAAAGTGCATCGGTGATGATGGTCCAGTCGAAGCCACGATACATCCACCACAGTATGGTTGCTGCTATGGTGAGGGGAAGTCCCACTTTTAGTATGTTACTAACAATCTTTTTCATCTTTTGGCTGCAAATATACGAAAAAAAATTACACAATCCTTTCCTATATATGTTATTTTTTGTAATTTTGCAGC
>JAGHUD010000037.1 GCA_018065005.1 Candidatus Physcousia equi | reverse complement strand
GCACCATATAGCATCTCTTGCTGACTCAAGAACATATCGATTCTGTATTCCAACGCATCCTTGGTGGTGTATTTGTCGGTGTTGAGGTCGAGGTGCATGATGGGATGGGCTTCCCATTTCCAATCCACGCTTGGGTCGGTGGCAATGAAGAGAGGGTTGCCTATGGTGCCATCGAAAAACTCCTTCTTACCGGCAAAAAAGCTGTGGATGGTGGACATGAGCAACGACTTGCCGAAGCGGCGAGGACGAGAGAGGAAATAATAGCAGCCCTCGTCGACCATCTTCCAGATGAGTGGGGTCTTATCGAGGTAGACATAGCCATCTTGACGTAGTTTCTCAAATTCTTGTATGCCAACGGGCAATTTCATCTTGTTGCTCATAGGAGTGCGGCAGCACGCATTTTGGTGTTTGTTGTTCGGTGCGCTCTGCGCTGCAAAGATAATTGTTTTTTGTGAAATGGCACAAAAAGCAGGGTGTAAAATCTCCTCAACAGATATTTTTGGCGCTTGAAGAGAGAGATTCGATGCTTACTGCCTTATCATTCGCCCCCCAGGGCGCCGCAACGCTTCCGCAGCAGAACATTTTGGTTTCTGCTGCGGAAACTGGGAGTTTATTGTGCGGAGCCGTCAATAACGTGAAATGGGCAAAATGTGATGTGCCTAAATCCATTCGTGTTCCTTTATGGGGGGGGGGAAGCAATGGCTACGTCCTTTCAGAGCGAGGAGAAACAAGAGAGGCGCACCGTCGTGGGTGCGCCTCTCACTTCATATAGATAGGGTAGCTTCAGTCCACTACCACTGACCATCCCAAAGGGAAGACTCTGTTCTTGCCATCGCATCGCCGGCATCCTTCTCCTCTTCAGGATCCGTCACGACAGGACTCTTTCCACCATCGACAGGAGAAACCGCAATCATGTGAGAGAAGGTAAAATCCACAACTCTGACTCTTGGTGTCTGATATTTCTTGTTAACCATATTCGTCGTTCAATTATTTTACCACTTTCTTTCCATTCACGATGTAGATGCCATTCTGTGCATCCTTCACCTTACGTCCGCTCAGGTCGTAGACAGCCGAGTTGGCAGCATTCTGCTTCTCCTCGCTCATAGGCAGAACGATGGCTGTCGTTTCGCCATTGAGTTCGAAGCGCATCTCGCGCACGGACACGCCCGCCAGATTGAGATAAGCCTTGTTGCGTGCAAGTTCGGAGCCCACCTTAGCGGGATAGAAGGCAACACCCTGCGAACCCTTTGAGAGAATGTAGTGACCAGAGGCCATCGTCACGTTTCCTGCATTCGATCCTTCAAACACATTGCCTTCTGTGCTGGGCATAGCCTCCGCCGTGGCAGCAGCAGGCACAGCCTTGTCGGCAATGCTTGTAACAGCGTTCTCAGAGTAGACCAGCACACCGGTGTTCTTGGGAACGATGGTACCCAGGCGGTGGAAGGTAAGGATGGTCTTGTCCTCATTGAGTTCCGCGGTGTAGGCTTCCACACCATCCTTCAATTCAACATCGTAGGGAGCAGAGAAGGTACCCACAAAACGACCGTTGAGGATTGAAGAGCCAGATACTTCAGGCTTCGACAGCTTCACATCGTTGGGGTTGTTGATGGGCTCAATCTCGAACTCGCAAGAACGATAGATACTGCCTGATGGTTTGTAGTCATAGAAGTACTGGTTTGTATCGCCATTTCTGAACGTACCATCAGAACCAGCGAGGAGGGGGAAGGTGCCATTTGAAGACTGCCCCTTGATGGTCAGGCAACCCAACATATCGAGGGCTGTGGTACTGTTATAAGTCTGTCCCTGGTTGGGATTCTGCTTCGCAATCGTGAGGTTTGCCTTTGTGGTGTACACCGTCTTGTCCTCATTCGACAACTTGCCTTGTGCCTCGATGATGAAGAACTTGCCATCGTCACCACCCACGAGAGCGAACGTATTGCCTACCTTCTTGGCAACAAATGCCGTGGTGGGGGTGTCGCTGTTCTTCAGGTGGTTGTTCTCTCCATTGGTGATGTAGGCATAGTCACCATTTTGGAAGCGTGCCTTCACGTAGTATGCCTTGCCGTCCTCCAAGAGGTTGATGTTGGTGGAAGCGCAGACGTTATAGAAGGCATCGCCCGTATTCTTCCAACCCTCGTTGTTTTCAAAGTTGGTAGCATCGAGTGCCGTTGAAACAGCGTCGGTCGACTTAGGATAGCCTGGTGCATTGATGGCAATCTTGGTCTGCGTCTCCGCCACCTTGTGCTCGAAGGTCTCACCTGCATAATAAGTGATGTTGCCTTGCGTGCTGTTGTTGTTTTGATTGCTCGTGATGGTGCGAACCGTGTAAGTTCCATCTGATGGAGCCGTCACCTTGTAGGTGGCATTGGACTTGTTGGTGCCTGTAGATCCATCATGGAAGTCATAAGCCACCGTCTTGCCCGTATGGTCGATCAACTCTACGCCCTTCAAGTCGAGCGCATGGCTGCCGGTGGTGTATCTGTAGTAGATGTAGTAGGTCTCATCCTCTGTCATGACCTTCTGCTCGTCGTGGATGCGAATACCATTGTTGAGCGTGATGCCCCAGTTGGCCTCACCGACGGCATTCTGCGCCCACTGGCGTGTGCCCCAGCACTCTGTGCGCAGCGTGTTCCACACACCGGTGGGGATGGTGGCAGTGGGTCGGTTCTTGAAGCTGTCCTTCGTGTTCCAACTCTTGTTGGTGAACTGACTCTGAGCAGCACCGCCTAAGCTATAGGTGATGTTACCTCTTGCATCGGTGTTGTTGTTGGTCAAGTCCTGGTTGGTCTTCTCCTGATAGCGTGGCACCCAATAGCGGAAGGTGTAGGTGTCAGCAGGAACGTCCGTGAGCGTGTAGGTAGCGGTGACGCCGCCGCCACCTGTGAACGCTGCATGATAGTCAGACTTCACGACCTGTCCGTCCTTGACAAGGTCAATGCCCAGCAAGTTTAGACCCCAGTTTCCATTGGTGTAGGTAAAGGTCACGCTGAGGTCACCAGCTGTGAGGCTTACATTATCCTCGCTCACGCAGATGGGCTCGTAGGAAGCCGAGCAGTACTTGGTCGCCATGGTGGTGCCGTCGCCCTTGGTCATCTTGGGCAGGTCGGAATTTCCGTTCCAGGTGCCGGTAGCTTGCACCAATTCGGGCAGTGGCTTCTCGGCTTCTGAGACGAGGTAGAGTTCAAACTTACAACCATCGTCAATCTTAGCACTTGTGCCAAGCAGCAGTCGGCCATCCAGATAACCTGGTCCGAAGTTGTAGAGGTAGTTGCCTGGCTTGCTGGCAGCCTCGATGGTCCAATAGGGTGCATCACCTGTCACATAGTTGAAGGTGAAGGCATCACCCGTCTCGCTCGACAGCAGTTTAGCACCATTTGAGTTCGGTGTGACAGCGGTGATGCAGGGGATAAACTTGCCCGATGCCGTCTGCAACTTGAACTTGTCGCCATCAGCCACGAGGGTGAAGACATAGCCAGGGTCGTAGCTGAGCTGCCCCGTCACATCGCCTTCAATGCGCAGTTCGCCATCGCTCTTTTCAACGAGGCAAGCGTTGCGATCCTTTGAGATATTCTTAAGCACAAACTTATTGCCATCGGCTATCTTCTTGGTGCCGGTCAGCTTTTCTGCTGTGAGCGATGTCATATAGGTCTTCACGGCACGCTCCAGCAGCGCCATCTGCGTGGTGCAGTCTGACTCTACGCCATTGGCGACAGCCTCCATGGCTTGATGCATGGCCTTGCGGAATGTGGTGGTGGCAACGGTGTTGCCGGTGTTCACGGGCAGCACCATGGCATTCATGATGAGGTCGAAGAGCTTGCAGGCTTGTGCACCAGTGGGCAGCGTGAAGCAGTCCTTGAGTTTGGGCGCATAGATCTCGGTGTAGAAACGGTCGAAGGTGGTCAGTGCATCCTGACCGCTCGTGCTGCTCAGCGCGGTGATGAGCTGGTTGAGTTTGTCGAGGCTCTTGGGCTGGCCGGGACGGTTGTAGAGCATGGCATTGCCCCAATTCTCGGCCCGGAAGCCTTCGATGAGCGTGCGATAGCGGTCGTAGTCGCTCTGCTGGGCAATGGCATCGAGCTTGCCGGTCACCTCCTCAAAGGTCCAGGTGGAAGCCTCGATATACGACGAGCCTTCCTTGTCATTCCACATGGTCAGACCATTGTTGTAGTGCATCCAGGTGCGCGCTGCGGTGCCAGCATTGTTCAGCTTGAAGGCATAGCGCATGTCTTCGGGATCCTTCACGATCTGCGTTTCTGCATAGAGAGGGATGAGGCTCGTCTTGAAGCCTCCATCATAGATGAGCGACTGTCCGTTGCGGTTCTCCAGGCGGTAGGTGCCGTCGGCATAGGCGATGACGCGCCAATACTGGCTATAGTTCGTGCCGAGTGCCTGGATGCCAAAACCAGCAAAGATCTCGCTCTGACTGCCCGTAGAGGTGAAGACCTTCTCAAGGTTGCCTTCGCGCTGCGTGTGGATGGCATACCAGTGGTTCTCCTCCAGGGTGCTGGGCTTGAGCTGGTCCTTCACCGCTGTGGCGGTGCCTGCCTGAGCCGCATCCTTGACCAGCTTAGCGAGGAAGTCGAGCAGTTCGTCATCCTCTGCACTGGCGAGCGAGGTGGTCTCGTCCTCCCACTGCTGCGAGGATTCGTTGTAGACCTGTGGCTTCATCAGGTCGATGCCATTGTCGGTGCTGACGAAGTCATTCTCGACAGTGCGCAGGTTGTTGCCTGCATTGTTGGTCAGGTTGTCCAGGTCGGCAAGCAGACGGGGCAGATAGTAGCCACGGATGAGGCCGGCATAGAGACGACCGGCATAGTCGTTCACGTCTTCGTGGTCATTGGGGTTGGGACCATGCTTGCTGTGCCAGGTGCTGACGATGCTGCGTGCGTCGCGCACATATTGCTTTTCGTATTCGGTGTTGCCCTTGGCAGCTGACTTAGCCTTGTCCTCCCACTTCTGGAGGTCGTAGAGGGGATGGGCAGAGAGGGCGCGGTCCATGTTCAGCATGACGAGCTTGAGCGAGTCCTTCAGTATGGCGACCTTCTCTGTGTTGCCCTCGTTGTGGGCAGAGACGATGCGGCTGTTGATCTTCTCCACACGGGCGGATGCATAGAAAGCAGCAAACTCGATGAGGTCGGCACGCAGAGTCGGCGAGAGTGTCTTCTCCTTGAGGGCTGCCACATGTGCGTCGTTGAAGAAGGTCTCGAAACCGGTGAAGAAGGATTTCTTCAGATAGTCGATATTGCCGGCTGTGTAGTAACCGCTGGTGCGGTTGTAGCCTTGCCAACCGAAGGTCTGGTGGTCCTTATAGCTGCTGTAGACGTTCTCCTTGAGGGTGGCGTGGAGGTCTTTGAGTTCCTGGGTGTAGTCGGTTTCGCCATAACGTGCCGTGCCGTATTCAGCAATCCAGTCGTTCACCACCTTGCCCTGAGCAGGGTCTGTCCAACCCATATCGGCAATCAGTTCGTAGAGGAGTTCGTTGTACTCAATGCCCTCGGGTGTCATACCCCAGCCGGAGCAGGTGGACCAACCTGAGCCGTTCCGCAGACGCTTGGGCCATGTGTTGGCATACGATTCCAGATTACCTGTCCAGAAGTTCTTGCCTCCCATGTTGGGCAGCAAGGTGTGGTTCCATTCTGTGCCGCTGAAGTTGTCGTAGTCTACCCAGGTGGCGCCGCGCTCATACTCGGGACTCATGTAGAGCGACATGAAGCGACCCTGGGGAATGCCCTGGGTGAGTGCCTTGAATTTCTCTGAACGGGTCGTACCGTTTGTCCATTTGCTCTGACCGTAGACAAACTCCCAACCCTGGGTCACCCAAACGCGTTCTGCATCGTTGTAGGTGTCGGGGGCATCAGCGATGCTGGCATAGATCTGCTGACCATAGGTGCGTAAGGCATCAACGCCGGGCACCGTCATCTCGTTGAATGAGTCGGAGAGGTAGTACTTCATGCCAGGATAGCTCTCGTGAAACTCCTTTTCCCAGAGTTCAATAAACTTTTTACCTACTGCTACGAAATGACTGGAACTGGGTTCGAGGCGCGTGTTGTGTTCGCCGCGGTTCTTCACCCATCCCCAACCGGTGTTGGTGAGCACTGCACCAGGGTTGCGCTCGGCAAACTTGGGAGGCACGAAACCACCGAAGGCGGGCAGGATGGGGCGCATGCCGAGTTCGTACATCTTGGCAAGGATGTGTTTTGCCAGGGCTTTCTGGTTTTCATACCAAGCCTCGTTGAGGGGACCATCGAACTTGGAGCCTGCCAGGTTGCCCATGCGCATCCAAGGCAAGTGGGCAGGTCCTACTTCCCAGTCGTGGATGTCTTGGTCGGTGCAGTGGAAGTGGTTCTTGAACACGTCATAGTAGATACCTTCGGAGCCGACGAGCATCAGGGGCATGTCGATGCCGTGCATCGCCATCCACATGATCTCCTTGTCCCAACGTTCTTCGTCCCAATAGGGCATGGAGTAGCCGTAGGTGACTACGTTGAAGTATTGGTGGTCGCGGTAGGGCGAGGTGACCGTGTTGGTGGTCTTGGTGGTTGCGGCAGCAGCTACCGCTGCATCGAAGCGGTTGGCTGTCCAGGAGCAGATGCCGGCTCCGTTCGACTTGACGAAGTCGTAGAAGGCACGGCAGGCTGCCACGCCATTGGTGGCAGTGATGTCAAGGCCACTACCCGTTTTTGTGTAGGTAAATTTGTCCTTGTCACCTTCTTTGAGATCGGGGTTGATGGTGACGTTGACGGCAAAGCTGCCACCACCGGCATCGGTGATGAACTTTTGGATGGTGGCTTCTGCCGCCTGTTTCTGTTTTTCAGGCGTGGCTCCAGAGTCGCTGGCTGCATGCACATGGCAGATGCTGAGCATCGCGGCAAGGAGCAAAAAGAATAACTTTTTCATGTGATTTTTGAATTTTAATTATTGGATTAAGATGGATTGTTCTGTGCAAGATGGTGGATGAGCCATGCCAGGTCGGCGAGGCTCACCTCGCCGTCGGCGTTGAGGTCGCAGACCTCGGCGAGGGGAATGGCAACGGGTCGTATGGGGCGACCACTGCTGCGCTTGCGGATGGTCCACGAGCGATTGTCGTGGTAGGCGGTGAGGCAGTATGCCATGGGGTTGGCGCCACCGCGCGAGAGTTCGTTGAGCCAGTAGGAGCAGACCTCGCCTTTTTCGTAGACTCCTTC